>NZ_JACOPL010000020.1:0-27872 GCF_014287995.1 Agathobaculum faecis | reverse complement strand
ACCGGCAAATGGCAGTTCCCCGCAGTCTCCATCAGTATGCGATTTTCGCCGTCCAGTTCCCACAGCAGTTCGGACAGTTCGTACAACTCAACATCTGTGTGTCCCACCTCAAAGGGAGGAGGCACCATCTCTCACAAAGGCCGCATGACGGCGATCATGCTTTTGCCGGCAATATTGTAGTAGCGGCAAATAAAGCATCGGATTACAGGCAGAGGCAAAGGAAGATAATGAATGTTAGGCCATTGATTCTGTAAGTGCTGGCAGTGTCGGCATTTTAATATCCCCTGTGGTATTTTAAATTTTATATCCTCTGAAAATTTCTTTGTGCGCTATATATTGAAATGTTTTATTTTCGAGGTGGAAAGTATTTACAGCAAATCATCAATTCAGCTCTTGACTTATTGAATATCCTCTTGTATACTTTTGAAAGATCGAAAAAAAGGATTGAAAGAACTATCATGGACGACGCCGACAGTAGCGACGCTGACCGAAGTAATATTTGCTGTAAACTGAATATCGTTAATATAGGCATAACCTGCGTCTAATCGTTAGATAGCAGGCTATGCCTTTTTGTGTTTCTGTTTGCTGATCACCGCTGAAAGGCGGTCAGAATATCAATTTTATCAAAGAAAGGAGTGATTGATCCTTTATGGATCGACACAGGCAGACACCTTGGCACACACTGAAACTTACGGAGGTCTATCAGGCTCTACATACCTCCGAGAAGGGATTGGCTGATGCCGAGGCTGTCGAAAGGTTAAGAAAAAATGGGCGCAATGAGCTGTGCTCGAAACCGCCAAAAACAATCCCGCAAATGCTGAAAGCGCAAATCCTTGACCCGATGGTACTTATCCTCATCGGCGCGGCTGCTTTTTCCGCAATCTTACAGGAGTGGACGGAGGCGGCTGTAATCTTTACCATTGTTATTTTCAACGCCATCATCGGCATTGTGCAGGAAAAGAAAGCGCAATCCTCTCTGGAAGCACTGCGCAATATGAGCACCCCCACAGCCCGTGTCTTACGTCAAGGCGAAGAGAGCGTCATTTCCGCCAGCAAACTGGTAGTGGGTGACATTGTAATACTTGGCGATGGAGATATGGTTCCGGCGGATCTGCGCTTGATTGATTCTGCAAACTTAAAGGTTCAGGAGGCTTCTTTGACAGGGGAGTCTGTACCCTCCGAGAAGGATGCAGAAAACATACTGCCAGAAGCCTGTCCCTTGGGGGACCGCAGCAATATGGCGTACGCCTCCTCCATTGTCACATACGGGCGAGCGGCTGGAGTTGTAGTAGCCACCGGCATGGATACTGAGGTGGGTAATATTGCCGGTCTGCTGGACAATCAGGACGATATGGATACGCCCTTAAAACGCAAGCTAAATGCGGTTGGTAAGACCTTGACTGTTGTTGGCCTAATTATCTGCACCCTGATTTTCGCTATCGGCACTTTTTATCACCGTCCGTTGATTCCACAGTTTCTTCTTGCAATTTCATTGGCGATTTCCATCATTCCAGAAGGCTTGCCTGCCACAGCTACTATTGTGATGGCTTTAGGCGTACAACGTATGGCGAAGCAAAATGCATTGATTCGCAAATTACCCGCAGTAGAAACTCTTGGCAACGCCACTGTCATTTGTTCTGATAAAACCGGTACTCTTACCCTCAATAAAATGACGGTAACTCATATTGCAGTCAACGGGGATTTTGAAACCGGCACAACCACTCCAGTTGAAAGTGTTGCAAAACAGCATCCCGAAGTATATAGGGAATTGGTTTATGCATCAGCGCTCTGCAACGATGCCAGTATTGACCCGGGCAGAAAGGGAGCGGTCATCGGCGACCCTACCGAAGGTGCGCTGATTTATATGGCGCGGGCATTCGGAATCGATCATGAAGAGCTTGAGGATAAATATCCTCGTGTATTTGAGCAACCGTTTGATTCAGAACGAAAAAGAATGACCACGGTTCACCGCATCAATGGAAAGTGGACCTCTTATACTAAGGGCGCAGTGGATGAAATGCTCCCACTATGCACACATATTCTCACATCAGAGGGTGTACGTTTTATTACAGAAGCCGATCGGGATAACATAGCAGGACTTTGTCTTTCCATGTCGAAAAATGCACTGCGTGTGCTTGGTTTTGCCATGCGAATACTCCCAATACTGCCGTCTGATGACGACGAAAGTGTAGAGTTTGACATGACCTTTATCGGCGTGGCCGGAATGATTGACCCCCCTCGCAAAGAGGTAGCCGACTCTGTGCGCATCTGCCGACGAGCAGGTATCCGAACAATTATGATCACCGGCGACCACAAGGCGACTGCTCTTACCATTGCAAAGGAATTAGATATTTACCGGAAAGGTAATACGGTCATATCCGTTGAGGATCTGGATGCGATGACGGATGATGAATTAGACGATGCGGTGAAAACAACAACTGTATTCGCCCGTGTATCCCCTTCGGATAAACTCCGTATCATCCAGAGTTTGAAACGCTCCGGTGAAGTAGTGGCTATGACAGGCGATGGCGTCAACGATTCTCCTGCCCTGAAAGCAGCAGATATAGGAGTAGCAATGGGTGTCACCGGCACAGACGTGGCAAAAGATGCCGCTGACATGATCTTGCTGGATGACAGCTTTACCACCATCGCTTGTGCCATCAAGGAAGGTCGTCGTGTTTACCGCAATATCCAAAAGGTGATTCAGTTCCTACTTGTCGGTAATATAGCGGAAATTCTGACTTTGTTTATTGCAACCCTGTTTAACTGGGCTGCACCGCTTCTGGCCGTACACATTTTGTGGGTAAACCTCGCCACAGCTACATTGCCTGCATTGGCACTGGGCATTGATCCGGCCAGCAAAAATATTATGAATCATAAGCCGGTAAAATCAGGCACTTTGTTTGAAAAAGATCTGGTGCGCCGTGTTATTACACAGGGTATCTTTGTGGCGGCTATGACCATCTGTGCTTACTGGATTGGTGCAAGCATAGGTAGTCATGTGACCGGCCAGACAATGGCTTTCTCTGTGCTGGCATTTTCACAGATGCTGCGAGCTTTTAACCAGCGCTCAAACACAGAACCGATTTGGGTGCGAGACGAGGGAATCAATCCCTGGCTGATCCTTTCCTTTGTTGCCTCTGCAATTCTGATGGCGTGTATTCTATTTGTGCCTACGCTTCAAAGTTCGTTCCAACTGACCAGGTTGGATGGCACTCAATGGTTAATTGTGGCGTGCCTGTCCCTTATGTCAATTCTTCAAGTGGAAATTGCGAAAATAATAAAAAAAAGCAACCATAAATAAGCAAAAAAGCAGAGGAGGCGTCTCTGCTTTTCTTAGAACACCAATATTTTGTCTACAAACGCTTTCTAGGAATATAGGGTTGAGTCAACGGAAACGCCGAGCATGAAAAAGAAGAAGATTTCAGCCATGATACTGAGCCGCTTTGCTTCGCCGGAAGCGATTGATCATATCATGGTGCAGAAGTTTGTAAGGGCATCCCCTCTTTATCGCCAAGAGCAGGATCCAAATAGTTCTAATATTAGTTTTTCGCGGCAAACCATGACCATCTGGATACTTCGCGCAACGGATGACCGGTGGGCACCAATCTGCGATGAAATGCACCGCAGACTTATGCAGGCGGAAGTCCTGTATGCGGATAAAACTACTCTTCAGATTCTGAAAAAGAATAAAAAAGGAGCAAATTTCAGGAGTTCACACAAGAGCAGGATATTTCAATGATAACTTTGAATGGATACTTAACCATCCACAAGCAGACTCACTGGCATATCCCGCGGTGAAACATGGCGTTTTACTTGCCGCACTGATATCTGAAGAGGGCTATCCACACAATAATATTCCCCCCCTGTATGGAGACCCTGTGCTGATGAAAATACCAGCCCTGCATCCATACGCCATACCAATCGCATGGGCTGCAGTCTCGCCACCTCAGGACGTATTTTAGATGTTCGATCTGCACGAGTTGCGAGCTTTGGCTCTGTATTCCTCACTCATCCACCAGACGGCAATAGATCTGCATCACTGTGTGACGATGTTTTCGAGTCAGCTTTCTGTCCCCTCCCAGCCTTTTGTCCATACAGTTCCTTTACGCTCAAGTTTTCCTGATATGCAATATTTCTGTACCGTCTGAAAACTTTATCCCGCCCTCCGTGATATTTCTCGCAGACTTAGTCTTTGATATAATCTACCTGAACCCTTCTTAATTTCCGCTACCGCCTTTAGTCTTCGCCAAACTAAGGGCACCTGTTTTTCTGGTGTTGATAACGTCTCTTTTTTCCCCGACCTATTTCAAACTTTTGCGCACCTTTTTTACCGACAATACTTACACATGGAAAAGACCGGAAGCGCAAGCATCCGGTCTTTTTCATATATCTGTTGTATTTATTTTCCCATCATAATATGGAGTATTTCAATATCGGTTTCGTGCATACCCACGCGTCCTACACGTCCCATACTCTCTATTGTTTTCTCAACTGTATCTTTTACAATACCTTCTCCCGGTTGAAATACATGCCCCTTTTTCGCCATATCAAGGCCAAGCAGCGCACACTCTACCGCAGAGGCGATTTTTGTCGCACAGGAGGATTTCGCACCGTCACACACCATGCCGCCAATCGTTGCAATCGTATTTGTGATCGTCCACGATACCAGTTCATATGACCCACCAAGCATATAAGCAATCCCAGCCCCTGCTCCACAGGCTGCACTGACCGCTCCACAATAGGCGGATAGACTTCCAATATACTTTTTCTGATGGATTGCAATCAAATTAGCCGCCGCCAGAGAGCGGTACAGGCGCTCCTTACCAATACTATAGGCTTTGGCATATTCCACCAGCGGCATAGTAATTGTGATACCTTGGTTTCCGCTCCCAGAGTTAATTACTACTGGTAGGGGACATCCACTCATGCGTGCATCGCTACCCGCTGCCGCTGCCGCTTTCGCTCTCGTATGTAGGTCCGCGCTTCCCGTCTCCAGCAGCACACGGCCAGTTTGTGCACCATAGCTTCCTTTAAGCCCCTCTTGAGAAATCGCGGTGTTGCATTCCACCTGCCTTCCGATTATCTCCTCGATATCTGCAAATCGGACTGTGTCCGCAAACTCCAGAATATTTTTTACGGTAAGAAGCGATTTATCTCCGGCCTGTTCGCTATCTTGTTGAAGCGCTCCATCAGAAAATAAGATGTCACCGTCCTTGCAGATTTGCGTGATATGATTATGCCGGTCTTTTACTTCCACCGACGCCCAATGTCCCTCCGTATCAGTCAACCGGACTTCAACATATAGATTTTCTACCCCTTCGGCCAGTGTACAGGTGCAAAAACCCGCCCGCAGCAAAGCCTTTGTCCTTTCAATATGCTCTGGCCGCACGGATTCCAGCACCTGCAATTCACGCGATGCATCCCCACCTACGACACCCAGCACAGCCGCTACGTCTATCCCGCGCATCCCCCCTGAATTCGGGACCGTCACGCCCATCACGTTCTTGACAATATTTCCACTGCAGCGCACAACGCATTCTGCCGGCTCACTCCCCAGCGTTTCACGTGCCCGTGCTGCGGCATAGGCGATTGCGATTGGTTCGGTGCAGCCCAGCGCGACCATCAACTCGCTTTTCAATATCGCCAGGTAGTTGTCGTAAAGCTTACGCTCCATAGCGTCTTCCTCCAATATTTCTCATTCCCAGTGGAAAACTGCTTCCTCTACCGATATCCTCTGCGGCGGATATGGTGATTGGTCTGGGAATCCTACATCCACATAGGTCGTCATTCGAATCTCCTCCGGCAATCCCACATGTTCCCTGATGCGCTGTTTCATCTGCTCGCTTGTGAAAGTGAGCCAGCATCCGCCCAGCCCATAGGCATGTGCGGCAAGTACAAGATTCTGCCCTGCGGCCCCGGCATCCAAAAGCTGGTTGCTCTCTGGCATGACTGGATTGGCACGGTACACGCGCATATCCTGTAAAAGCACGATATGTACCGGCCCCCCTGGGATATCGCTTCCGCGGAACAGGCCTGGACAGTTTTCTTCACGAATTACAAGATACCGTATTGACTGCAAATTGCATGCATGTGCTGCCCACAACCCTGCTTTCAGCACCTTCTTAATCAACTCGTCCGGTACTTTTTCCTCACTCCATTCCCGCACCGAACGGCGCTCATACAGGACACGCTCAAATCCTTGCCGTGCCTCCTCAGATAGGGGAGCAGGCGCGTAAGGCGTCAAATCAAGGTTTCCTCCTTGTATCAATTCCTCAGCAAACGATAACAGCTTGGATGCAAATACATACTCAGGCAGAGTTTCAGGCAACCCTCTTTCCCGCCAGACTTCCATAAACAGTCGTGCGGTTTTTGGTTGATCCGCCGACAGCGTCCGTCCCCGGTATGCAGCCGCATACACCTGTATCTCCATGGTATGATGGCAGCGTTCTCGGAATCGGGCGCGAAATTCGGTTTCATCCATCGACAAAAGCTCTTCTTTGGTTTTATTGAACGCAGCCGAGAAGTTGATCTTATCACTCATTTCTGCACACTCCTTTTCATACCTGCATCCAAGCCGACCTGTGCCAGAACGGCCGCGCCGTTGACCAAGGCCTGTTCGTCGACATCAAAGCATTCATGATGATGGGGCCAGCATTTTCCTGTTTCCTCATTGCGTGCGCCAACGAATACATAACATCCCGGTATCCGCTCCAGGAACCATGCGAAATCCTCTCCACCTGTGGTTTCTTTCAAATGTGCAAGCGCGCTGTCGCCGAACAATGTTTTGACTGCTTTGCGCGCGATCTCGGTCGATGCCGCTTCATTGATCGTTGCAGGAGTGCAGCGGCGGTATTCAAAACGGCAGGTGGTTCCATAAGCCTGTGCGGTCGTGCAGGCGATTTGCTCCAGCCTCCGCTCCACTGCGTCGCGCACCGCTGGCTGGAACGATCTTACCGTTCCCGAAAGCTTAACCTCGTTGGCAATAATATTCGACGAGGTTCCACCGGCGATCGTTCCGATCGTCACGACGGCTGGCTCAAGCGGATCCACGGTACGGCTCACAACGGTCTGCAAGGCGTTTACAATTGCACAGGCGGCCACGATCGCATCGGCTGACTGGTGCGGCTGCGCACCATGTGCGCTTTTTCCTTCCACCGTCAGGTAAATGTTGTCCGCGCTCGCCATGCGGGGGCCAACCTCCGCCGAAATCATGCCGACCGGAAGGTCGATCCATACATGAGCCCCAAAAATCTGCTCGACATCTGCAAGCTGGGGTAACGTATACATCGCATGAGCCCCTTCTATTACCTCCTCTGCCGGCTGAAAGATTAACTTGATCGTGCCGCAAAGCTCATTTTCGTGCGCTTTCAAAATCCGTGCAGCCACCAAGAGCATGGCAACATGGCAATCGTGTCCACAGGCATGCATGACACCCTGATTTTCAGACGAATATTCTGCCTTTCCCTTTTCCGTAATTGGCAGCGCATCCATATCCGCACGAAGCCCTACCACTGGGCCAGACCGCTCGCCCCGCAGCACTGCGATCACACCCGTACCACACACCTTTTCATAAGGAATTCCCAGCTCATCCAGCTCGCGGCAGATGACGCCCTGTGTACGGGTTTCTTTCCAACTCAATTCTGGATGCCGGTGGATATCACGCCGCAGGCTAATCAGGCGTTCCTGATGCCGCCCAGCCTCTTCCAAAATATTCATACCATTTCTCCTGTTTACTGGGTAGTTATAAACTGTCCGCCGCCGCAAACCGCCAGCATATCGCCCGTGATAAACGAAGCACGGTCAGAGGCAAGGAATACCGCGCCATTCGCCACGTCCTCCGGCGTACACATCCGCTTCAGGATATAGCGGTTACGTGTTTTTTGCCTTTCCGCCTCCGGATCGGGAGCATTTTCATAGCGCATTTTTGTCATCGGCGTCTCTGTCAGGCCGGGCAGAATACCATTGACGCGCACCCTCGGTCCACAGTCGACTGCCAAGCAGCGGGTCAGCATCTCCACCGCCGCTTTGGACGGGCAATATGCAACCCGTTCCGGGATACATTTCACACCCAGCTCGGAGACGATATTGATAATTACCGCATGCTCTGAGCAGCGTATCGCGTCGATCGCCGCTTTAGTCATGGTGTACACACCGAATACATTGATCTCAAACTGGCGTCGAAATTCTTCGACCGATGTATTATCGATTGTGCCAATCCCCGTCACACCTGCACAATTAACCAGAATATCGACATGCCCAAATTTCTCCTGACAACCCTTTACCACCGCGGCGGCCTGTACCTCGTCACAAATATTCGCTTTCTGGTAGGCAAAATTCTCATCTGTGATATCCGCACACGTCTCCAGACCACATCCATATACGAACGCACCCTCGTTCAGGTAAAATCGGGCTATCACCGCACCAATGCCGGAGCTGGCCCCTGTTACAATTGCTACCCGCTTTTCTAATTCCAAGCCTCATCTTCCTCTCTTTGTTCCAGATAAGGATATCCTCACAGGAGGGTCCTATGAGGATATCCCCAAAACACATTATTACAGGAAACGCGCGACATATGTCCAGGCAGAATATACATTAAAAGCCAGAATGATAATACCCATCAGCGTGGTATACCATTTGTTCTTATACTCACCTGCAAACTTTTTACTGCTCGTGAAGAATGTCAGGATGCAGATGATCACCAATCCACCCACATTCAGCAGGCCCATTACATTGACCAACAGGTTCATGGCATTGCCGCCCGAAAGGCCGCCGATCAGGCTAATAACAATACCGATCAGAATCAGCCGGCGGACCTTGATATCCGAGTTATCCTCACTGATATGGCACAATGAGTTAATGCAGTAAGACGCCAACGTGCTCATACCGCCGATTGTAGTAAAGACCGCGCCCCAGAAGCCGGCAACAAAAATATAAGTACCAAAGGAGCCTGCCAGCGGTTCGATCGCTTTCGCTGCGTCAAGAGCAGAATCCACCTGAATCCCCGCAGGATGCAGCACTGCTGCACCGGAGAGGAAGATACCAAGACTGAAGATCGTAAACATGGTTGCAAAAACGATCTGGTCATATTTGATGAAGCCCAGCGCCGAGGGCTTATCCCATTTCTGATTTTTCACCGAGTACGAATACCAAAGCGCCGAGGTGCCTGGCGCAGAACCACCGATTATACCCGCGATAATGACGGCCTGCTCTACACCGGACGGCAGCTTGGGGATAATGCCGGTCGCAAGCTGCCCTGCATCCGGCCGGACAAAAAACACATTGATAAAGAATATAATTGCCATCAGGGTACACATGACCGATGCGATTTTTATAATCCGGTTATTTGAGCTGGCCACATATAAATACGCGATAATCAGGATAGTCACCACATACACGATGGATGCTGCCTGCTCGCCAAACATGATATCGTTTAAATGGCGCATTGTGGAACCCTGGCTATAAATAACCATATACCATGTACACAGCACAACGATGAACAGGATGGTAGAGGCTACCTTGCCGATTTTCCCCCGGATAAAGTCGAACACATTCTGTCCGGAGATCGCTGTTACTTTTGCGCCGATATACGCCACGCCGCCGCACATGATACCACTTAAAACAACCACCCACAACAAGTCATAACCAAACAAGGAGCCTGCCTGAATACAGGATGTTGCTGTGCCAGGTCCCATTGAAGTGGAGCAAATCATGGAAGCCGGTCCAACAAACGCCATGATATACAACAGCTTTTTAATCAGTCCGCCTTTTGGAAGTTGAAAGTCATCTACGTTTTTCTGCGGTGTCTGGTTCGCCATGCTACTTTCCTCCTTTAATACCCACTTAATCTTTTTGTGAAATGATCTATTTTGTCACCAAATCCCGTATTACGACACGCCCTGCAGCCGGTGCCAAATGGAGTTCCTGATATCCGGTTACCGGTGTAAGACAGGCAAGCCGTACCTTACCATTTACCGACAGCGTACACCGTCCGCAAATACCATGATCGCATACGCTGTGATGGTAATACGCCAGGGTCGAATCACAATGAAGCGAAATATGGTTAAGCAGCCCCATTACCGTCATACCCTCACAGGCTGAATTCTCGACTTCAAAGGTATCCGTCCGCCGCAGTCCGGTATCCGGATCATACCGGTCGATTAACACTTTCATTCGATACGCCCCTTTCTCATCGTTTGTATTTCAGGGCGGGATCCAGGAAATATTCGATCACGTTTTCCCGTTTGCCCGTCGGCAGCGGCATGCGATCCGCAATCGGCCTGCGTATTTCGGTTTTCATTTCGCCGGCCTCGTCATGGTGAACATATTTTATCAGATAATTATCATGATCCACCTGCGGATAATCCTTGCGGATGTGACATCCGCGGCTTTCCTTACGCTCGATTGCTGCCAAAATACCTGCCTTACAACAGGTCAGAAGATTCTGTGTCTGCAGTGCGCCGAGCCATTCCAGATTGTACGCTCTGCTCTGGCTGACCAGCGTTACGTTTTTCCACTCTGCCTCCAGTTCTTCTATGCGCCGCAGCGCCTTTTTCAGTCTCTCCTCACTGCGAATCAGCCCGAAGCCCTCATCACATGCTTTCTGTATTTCCTCATAGAGCGTCAAGGCGTTCATTCCGCCTCGATGTTCAAAAATACCAAATATTTTGTTTAAGCATTGTGCTGACTGTGCTTCATCCAGAGCATGGAGCTTGCTTTGCTCCGCATATGCCGCAGCATTCCGGCCCGCACGCATTCCTTGGCACATCATCTCCACAAGGCCATCCCCTACTCGGCAGGCTCCGAACACGCCGCTGCCTGCTTCTCCCGCGACGTACAGACCATCTACGCCTGTCTGCATCTGGTCGTCAATTTCAACGCCGCCCATGCAGTACTCCGCGCCAATACCAACCTCAATCGGTTCGTCTGCAAATAGCATCCGCTCGACCGTTGCCAGACTCTCACCCTTGTAGTACCCATGCCTGTGCCACCGGTCAAACCGGTCATAGAAAATCTTTAGTCCTGCCTCTTTCTCTTCGCGGCTGTTGGCAGAATAGTCGTAGAAGAATCCCCCATTCGGCCCCGCCAATCCTTGATCCGCCGCATAACCGAAATAATAGGAGGTGACCAGTTTACTCAGCTTTCCTCCACGAGACAACTTAACGACCTCCTCCGGTATAGGCAACGGATCGCCGTTTTTGTCCCTGATCGTGTATTTGAGATTGCGCATGTTATACTCAAACACATAAGGATAGATCGAGCCTCTCATCTCCTGCGGCACTACCGCAGTCGGGAACGAAAGGATAAATTCCATATCTGTCAGCCGGGCGCCGGCCCTGTACGCCATTGCCGGCCCATCCCCAGTCATATCAGTCACGGTGTTGTTCATCGAAAACGGCATATAGCCGCCGGTTCCAATTACAACAGCCTTTGTGCGGAACAGAACCGCCTCGCCAGTATATATGTCTATACCAACTGCGCCGCAGACCGTTTTTTCATTTGTGAGCACTTCAACGATCATCATGTCTTCAAACGTCTGAATGCCTGCGGTTTCTTTCAACCCTTGTACCAATGCTTTGGTAAAGCTCAGTCCGGAGGCAATCCAGTTGGCTGGCGGACAGCAGAAGAAGTCCTGTCCCGCTCGCTCGGCCCATCCCAGATAATCTTTCATCACGATCGGCCCGTCGTCGACATACTGCCGCACCATATTTTGGTCTGCCAGATAAAATGATTCTTTCACAATACAGTCGAACAGTCGTTCCTTCGTAAAAGAGGGGTCGGCAAAATCCAGGTGCAGCAGGTTTTTGCCGCTCTCTCCATCCACACCAAAGCCGCCTCCGGCCATGATCGCATTGCCGCTCACTCCAATTTTCCCCTTGGAAACCAAGGCAACTCGCGCGCCAGCACGCGCAGCATAAACTGCAGCTGTGATGCCTGCACCAGAGCCGCCGACCGCAACGACATCAGTCTCTATAATACGCCCAAAATCCTGCAGCATAAAAACACTCCTCAGTCTCCGATGCCCTCATAAGCAGGCATCGCGTCATAATCAATATCCGCATACTCGAGCACCAAGTCATGCGCTGCCTTGCCGTATTCCTCTTTGTAGTCTTCCATTGCCAACGCAACGGCATTTTCTCCGTCTTTGCCAAATGCGGAGACAATCGCCTGCCGCATCGCACTATACAGATGGCCTACATGATATTCCCACGGCATTTTTGCTTTTCCGCCAATTTTGTTCCGTTTTTCTGCAAACGCCTCCATCCGTTCTGTCGACACACCGCAACCGTCAAAAATAAAATCGCAGAACTCATCCCCCAGTGTCCGGTTCGCCAGCAGCTTCAGTTCCATTCCGTTATAACCGCGTGCCAGCGCTGCGTCTACATCCTTGCAGTAATAGCTTCCGTACTCCAGCAGTCCACGCTTACTCCATTCGGTATACCACGGGCAGCAATGGTTTTCCATATGTACCTCCGGTGCATATTGCGGGAAACGAAGATCCATTTGCCCTGGGAAAGCCTCCCATTCGCCATAAACCAGATAGTTTTCCACATCGAGCGGATTTCCATCCGCCTGCGTGCGCAGCGCCATGCGGCGCCCCCGCTGCTCACCATAATGCCTTACACCCGCCGTTACCGCAGCCTTGCCCGCCTCTCCAAAAGCATCTATCGTCCGTTTTGCCAAATAGGCAAACAGCATTGCGTGATGGGACGCCGACGAAAGAATAACATCCATAGAAAAACCTCCCTTTTGAAAATCAAACACACTTCTTCATCCCAATGTTTGCATCTGTTCCAGATAAAGCTGCAGAAAGTGCAATATTTCCTCCCCCTTTTCTTTTGATACCGCTTCCCCATACTGTTCCATCACGCGATCCATCGCCTCATGGTAGCGCTTATGCCCTTCATACGCCTGTACTCCAAGCTCTGTCAGATGGAAGTATACTTCCTTTTGATTACTTACATATTTGTAGCGGCGCAGTAGTCCAATTTTCTCGAGCTTTCCAACGCTTTTGGACACAGCACCTTTCGTCAATCCCAGCTGATTAGAGAGCTCCGTCAGATTGAGCGCTCGGGTCGCCGCAATGCATTCTATCGCATGAATCTCGGACGGATACAACTCCACCCCTGGGCAGTATTCATGTTTAGAGCGCTGCAAATTGGTATAGCAGTTAAAGAGGCGAACCATAATTGTTTCTGTTTCCTGGTAAAAGTTTTCCACATTTCCACCTCTTTTTATTTCCTGTTAAACAAAATATAACACCACCCGCTTGATCTGTCAATCTCTTTTCTATCCTATTATATTTTTCATATATTATGACAACTTTTCATTCGTTTATTTGTGATAAAGTAACATATTTCGTTTTATTTTTGTATACGCATATTCTTATTTATTATTTATTTTTTCTCAAGAAATTTTTTCAGGAGGCGTACCCTCTCACATCACACAAAAAATACCACAGGCCATATGCCTGTGGTATTTTCCTTCCCTATTCATCGTTCTCCCTGATCACGCAGTTTAAACCTGTCGATCAGTCCTTTCAGCATCTGCGCCTGCCCCGACAATTCCTCACTTGCCGCAGCCGATTGCTCTGCAGTTGCGGAATTAGTCTGCACAACACTGGATATCTGGTCAATCCCCTGCTGGATCTGCACGATCGAATCACTCTGCTTCTCCACAGCTACAGCCACCTCATCCATACCAGATACCGCGCTTCCTGCAGAGTCCAGCACACGGGAGACGGCTTCCGTCACACTCTGCATTATTTCTACGCCATCATCTACCGCACAAATCGATCTTTCCACCAGCTCCTTTGTCGCTTTTGCCGCTTGGTCGGATTTGGAAGCAAGGTTCCGCACTTCGTCTGCAACGACTGCAAAGCCTTTCCCCGCCGAACCAGCGCGTGCGGCTTCCACCGCCGCGTTCAGGGCAAGTATATTCGTCTGGAATGCAATGTTTTCAATTGTGGCGATAATCTTCCCGATTTCCTGTGAAGCTTCGGATATATTCTGCATAGCTTCGCTCATTTTCGCAATGGATTCATTGCTCAACTTCAGTTCCTCGCCTGCATGATCGACCGCATCCTTAGCCTTCAGCGCCATGGCAGCCGTATGCCGACTACCATTCGAAATATCGTCGATCGTGGCAGACAGCTCCTGTACCGCGCTCGCCTGTTCGGTTGCTCCCTGCGCAAGCGCCTGTGCGCCGTTGGATACCTGCGCAGAACCAGCCGCCACCTGATCGGCCGCTCCATTAATGCGGTTCAACGTATCGCTCAGAGTACGGTTAATCTGCCGTACCGCCAGCAAAATGCTTTGGTACGCGCCTACATAGTGTGCTTCTTCCCGTGTGTGAATACGGAAATTTCCGGCGCTCATCTCATTCAGAAGATAATTGATGTCCCCAATGATTGCTTTCAGACTTTCCACCATATCCTGAAAGGCTTTTGACAGGCTTCCTATCTCATCCTGAGATGATGCATCAAGGTGGATATCCAGATCGCCTTCGGCAATCCCTCTTGCGGCCTGAACCACATGCTGCACCGGTGCCAGCATACGTTTCAGCACCATGGTAACCGTCAGCAGGATCAATACGAGCGCCAGTGCGGAAAGAAGGAGAAGAAGCATGGTGGTACTACGGACAGCCCGCTGTGCATCTGACGTATACAGTCCGGTCGAGGACCACCATGTTTCGCCCCCTACTTTAACAGGGCAATAGAACACCGTCGTTTCTGTACCGTCCGGACGTTCTTTCTCCATCGAGAACGCAGTCTGTGCGGCCATACGATCGGACAATTCCTGCTTTTGCTTCTCATCCACCGTAAAATCCGTCACAATATTTTTGCCCACATCATCCAGCGTCTCACTGTCCCAGACAATGCTGCCGCTGCCGTTGCATATCGTTACCCACATTGAGGAATAGTTATCGCTCGATGTTTTAGTTTCCGCAAAAGCATTGAGGTCCACGCTGGCTATTACCGTACCCAGCACCTTATTGTTATGCAGGATCGGCGTTCCATAGGATACGACCAGCCCCTCCCCATACGAATATGGCTGTGAAATATAGGATCGTTTTTCCTGCACTGGTATCATGTAGGAAGCTTCCTTCGCATAATCTTCATAAGACTGATAGGGGGTAAACGAGGAATCCACGGTATTGGTATCAATATAAAAGCCATAATCCCGTATATCGCTTTCAAACGCATACGGTTCAAACATAACGCCAACACCGATGATGCCATTGTTCTCTTTTACCAGATTGCGCGCCGTTTGCACAATAAACTGCTCCGCACTGTGCGAGATAGGCGTCAAGTTTTTCCCGCTATACAATTCACTCTGAAACAACGCCGCCGCTTCCGGTGATTGCGGCACGGTATTTTCCTCCGGCTTCTGCACCGCTTTTTCAAAGGCGTCCTCCATATAGTTCTGTATTCCCTGCGCCGCATTTTCTACCGAATTGAAAATATTCTGAACTGCTTCTCCGTTTGCTTCTGCCAATGAGGACAGTTCGCCAGAAATCCCTTTTTGAATAGCCGACTGCGTCGTAAAGACCGTTACCGCTACCAGCGCCCCCAAAGCAACAAAAAGTGCCATGCCAATCCAGATTGCCAGCTTGGACGCCAGCTTCAGTTTTTTCAATATGTTCTCCCCCTATCAAGATATATAGATAATATCGTCAATTTGTCAAAAAAGTTTAGTTTTCTTAATCGGCCTTTGAGCAAAAAAGCAAAGCGGCCGTATCATTGAAATACGGCCGCTTTGCGGATATGAAAAAAGTTGTAACAAGCGAACTATCCAATCAATAAATCAGGTTTACCAAGCCGGTCGAGAAAACTGGAACAAAGGTCAAGGCGAGCAAGCATCCGGCCAGCAACAGATAAAACGGCACTGCCTCCTTGATAAAATCCTTTGTTTTACATTCTGTGACGCCGCAGGCTACGAACATCAGCGTTCCCATCGGCGGCGTAAACGCGCCGATCGCATTGGCGAAAATAAATACCATCGCAAAATGGATGGGATCCAGCCCATACGCTGCCGCTGCAGGCGCGAACAACGGGACCAGGACAATCATGCTGGCATTGCCCTCGACAAACATGCCTACAATAATCAGGAATACATCCACCGCAACCAAGAAAACCCACTTATTGTCGATCACATTGATCATCCACTCGGTAAATTGCTGAGGGATCATCTCCTTGGTCAGAATCCATGAGAACGTGGACGCGGCGGCAACGATCAGCATGATAGAAGATGTCGTCGTCAACGTTTCCTGAAGCCCCTGTGCAAATTGCTTTGCGCTCAGGTCATGGTAAAGGATGCCCAGCAGAAGCGAATACGCGATAGCCACCGCACCGGCCTCAGTCGCGGTGAAAATGCCCAGACGCACGCCGCCGATAATAATGATAGGCAGGCACAGCGGCAAAATCGCAGGCTTGAAAGAAGACCAGAACATATCGCCGGTCATTTTCGTGGTGCGGAGCGGCAGGTACTTACGCTTCCTCGAGATCAGGGATACCATGAACATCATCGTAATGCACAGCAGCAAACCGGGTCCGATTCCGGCGACGAACAGCTTACCGATCGATACGTTGGCAATACAGCCGTACAGGATCAGGCCGATTCCGGGCGGGATCAGCGGGGTGATCATAGAAGACGCTGCGGTCACAACCGTGGAGAAAGACTTGCTGATCCCTTTTTTCTCCATTTCTGGGACAAGCATTTTCGCCTCCATTGCGGCATCAGCCAGCGCGGATCCGGACAGTCCGCCCATCAGCGTGGAGAGCAGGATATTGACCTGGCTTAGACCGCCGTACATGCGGCCGGTCAGTACCGAGCAGAAATCCATGATGCGCTTGGTGACACCCGTATAGTTCATCAGGACACCCGCGCATACAAAGAACGGGATCGCCAAAAGAGTAACGCTTTCCGCGCCCGTGATCGCCTGCTGCGCGAACACGGCCGAGTTAATGCCCGGGCTCATGACGAAATACACGATTGACGCACCCAAAACCGATGCAAACACCGGTACTTTCATAAATAAAAGAACAAGCAGCGCAATGACCATCATAACGACAGGAGTATTCATGATTATGCTTCCTCCTTTTCGTTTTGAGCCGGGGTAAGGAATACTTTCTTTACGGTTTCATAAGTATAGCTGATCAGCATGAGGATGATGGATACCGGCGCTACTCCGTAAATCACGGAATAGGGCGCCATCAAAATCGGCGTTTTGCGACCCGTGCGGGCCAGTACGCTGATAAATTCCAGGCTGCGGAAGAAGAAATAAATCAGGATCGCATACATCAGGATCATGATCAGCACTTCTATCACACGCTGCACCTTTTGCGGAAATGCATCCACCAATATTTCGATCGCGACATGGCTCTTGGTGTGGAACGCGACGGGCGCGGCCAGGAAGGTGATCCATACCATGCACGCAACCTGCACTTCTTCCTCCCAGGTAAACGGACTGTTGAACAAATACCGCGCAAGCACGCCGAAAAATGTACATGCAATCAGGATTACTAGGATCGCCGCAGCCAATACAGCCTCCACCTTGACCAGTGCGTCCAGCACTTTTTTCATTATATTGCCCTCCTGCTTCTGTGCGATCCAAAGGTTTATTTGCCCATTGCCGCTTGTACCGTGTCGTACAGGCCTTCGCTCCAGCCAAAGGTGTCGCCCATTTCATAGAAGGGCTGCGCGGCTTCTTTCCACTCGGCAAGCTGGTCGTCGGTCAGTTCGGTGATCTCGACGCCTGCGTCCACCAGCATCTGACGGTATTCCTCATCAGCCTGCTCCTGCAGTTCGTTGTTATAAAGGCCGGCTTCCTCGGCAGTGCTGTAGAGCAGCTCCTGCTGCTCCGCAGAGAGCGTGTTCAGGAAATCCGTTCCAATGCACCAGGTCGTAAAGTTCTTGATATGGCCGGTCATCAGGATGTACTTGGCGACCTCCTGGAAGCTCTGGCCGTACAGCGTGCTGAGCGGGTTCTCAACGCCATCGAGCGTGCCATTCTGAAGCGAGGTGTACACATCGCCCAGCGCCATCGGGACCGCGGTGGCACCCAACGCATTGAAACCCTCCACATAGATCTGGCTACTCGCCAGACGGATCTTCTTGCCCTTGATATCAGCAGGCGTCACCACCTTGCTCTTGGTCATCAGCTCACGCTCACCATAGATCCAGTTGGACGCAAGGATGGTCAAGCCTTTTTCCTTCAGCTTTTCACATTCGTCCGCATACCAGTCGCTGTCCAGCAGGGTCCAGACATCCTCCCAGGTATCGAAGAAGAACGGGCCGTACAGGATGCCCATATCCGGCAGGCCGTAATCTGCGTAGAACGCGCCATCGGCAATGGTGATGATGTTTTCGCCCATTACCATCTGGTCGATCAGCTCGCTCTTACTGCCGAGCGCGCTGTTTGCGAACAGCTCCAGCTTCATGGTACCGCCGCTCTGCTCCTCTACCAACTCGGCCCACTTTTCCACCGCCTGGCCGATCGGCTCTTCATTGGTGTTTTCAAAGCCCACCTGAATCGTAACCGGAGACGCCGCATTCGCGGCGCCCGCGTCACCCGTGCCATCCGCAGTGTTCGTGTTCGGGGTGCTGCTGGAGCAAGCCGTTAACGATCCAAGGCACATCGCCAAGGCAAGCAAAGCTGCAAAACGTCTTTTCATAGGTAATTCCTCACTTTCTTTTCCTCTTGGTTTATTCTCTTCTAAAATCAAATTCCGCTTTCACGATTTCTGCGGAATGTTGATCCATGTCCTGAAATGCGGCGCCGGCGTCTGCGATCGGGTAGGTGCGGGAAATCAGCTTGGTCAAATCGACAAAGCCGTCCTTTACCAGCTTCATGGTCGCGGCAAAATCCGCTTTTGTCGCGCCGCGGCTCCCGAACACATTAAGCTCCTTGCGCTGCAGCTCCAAAAAATTGAAATCGGCGTTATGCTTCGCGACACCGATGACCACCATCCGCCCCTGGCTTGCCGCAGCTTCCACACAGCCCAAGAAGGTCGACGGGGCTCCAACCGCTTCAATGGTGACGTCAAAGCCGTCGCCGTTTGTGATCTTCTGCACATACGCCCGTAGGGCGTCGGGGCTGTCGTTCACGAAGCTCCCGCTGAAACCGAACTCGCGCTCTGCCAATTCGAGCTTATCCTTTGCAATATCCGTGATGTGGACCTCTGCCCCAAAGCTCCGCGCGGCCACGCCGGCCAAAATACCAATCGCACCCGCACCGATCACCAGTACCTTATCGCCTGGCTGTACGTCCGCGCGGCTCACACCGTGATAGCTGATGCAAAACGGCTCGATCAGCGCAAGAGACTCCGGCGCGATCCCCTGCCCGTCATACAGGCGTTCTACCGGCATGGTAAAGTATTCGCTGAATGCGCCTTCACGCTGCACACCCATTGTCTGGTTATTAACGCAGCAGTTTACAAAGCCGCGGCGGCAGCTATAGCATTTGCCGCAATTGAAATAGGGATTGCCCGTCACGACCATGCCCGGCCGGATACCATACGGATTATCCTCAACCGCAACGACCTCAGCCGCGAACTCATGCCCAATCGTGCGTGGATAGCTGACATAGGCAGACGCACCCCGAAACGAGGCCAGGTCACTCCCGCACACGCCGCCGACCAGCATTTTCAAAAGCGCCTCTCCTTTTGCCGCTTCTGGGCGCTCCTGTTCATCCGTTACTGCCTTCCCGGGCTCGGTGATTACAATGGCTTTCAAGTAAATCGACCTCTTTTCAATCAAAGCATAGGGGTTACTTTACTTCTGTCATGAATTGGGGCAGGAAACGGAAGCCCCAGCCGTCCCCCTCACGCTGCAGGGCAAAGCCGTTTTGAATGGTCATCGGCTCGTCAATAATGGCGTCGATCCAGTCAAAGCTCTCCGCACCATAGGGGTTGGAGACCGTAGCCAGCAGCGGCACATCATAGTCCTTGTAGTAGTGCGGCAGCACCGGAATGTTGTAGGCGTTGGCGAGCGCCGCGCTGTCCCGCCAGGCTTCTACGCCGCCCAGGCGGATCAGGTCCGGCTGCCAAAGGTCAAGCGCGCGCCGGCCGATCAGCTCGCGCAGCGCCACGGTACTGTATTCCCGCTCTCCCATGGCAAGGCTGATATGCGTTTTCGCGTGAATGGTCGCGTAGCCCTCAAAATCCGTGTTGACGACCGGCTCCTCGAACCAGAAGATACCGATGTCCTCCACCAGGCTGATCAGCTTGATCGCACTGGGTACGTCCATCCCCTGATTCGCGTCCATCATGATCTTCAGTTCGGGACCCACCGCTTCGCGGACCAGATGCAGGCGACGGATATCACGTTCCATATCCGGACTGCCAACTTTGATCTTGACGGCAGTGAAGCCTCGCTTCTTATAGTCCACAACCTCTTCGACCAGCTCCTCATCGCTATAACTGAGCCAGCCGCCGCTGCCGTATACCGGAATGGGCTTCCTGTGACAGCCAAACATGCGGTAGATCGGCTGTTTGTTCATACGGCTCCAAACGTCCCACAAGGCGACATTGAGCGTGGCCAGCGCCCAGCGCTGTAGGCCGACGATGCCGAAATACTCGCTCTCGATCTCGTAATCTTTCTGTATCTGCGCGGTTTCATATACGCGGTAGTCGCGCTCCAAAACAAAGCGTCTCAGGTCTTTCAGCGCACCCTCAATAGCATTGGGGCTGTAATGGAAGCTTAACAGGTAGCCCTGACCGATTTCTCCGCTGGCGCTCTCTACCTCCAGCACATAGAACGCGATCTTGCTGATGTCGTGCGTCGCATCCGCGATCGGCTTACTGATTCTGCTGACCGCCTGGTAAATATGTATGTCCTTGATAAGAGTTTTCGAAGCATCCATAGATAGATATTCCTTTCTGATCTTAGAGTGAATAATGGCCTTATTGATATATCACAGATATTATAAAACAGAAATAAATATATTTCAACCGTAAAATATCAAATTAACCACTTGCTTTTTTACCAAAGTTTTTGTATGATAATTGTAAGTTCTGTCAGAAGACTGGGGCAGCGCTTCCGACGGTAAAAAATAGGAAAAGGGGTATTTTTGTGTCGGGAAAACGAGCGAAATCTATGGTTGCCGAGGCGCATAGATATCTTTATGAAAAAATCGTTTCCTGTCAATATTTGCCGGGACAGGCGATCAACGAAAAGGAGCTGTTGGATGAGACTGGCTTTGGCCGGACGCCTCTGCGCGAAGCGCTTCTGGCATTACAAAAGGAAGGCCTGGTGGAGATTTTCCCGCGCAAGGGGATGCGGATCGCCCCCTATACCGAAAAGTCAGTCGTCGAGCTGTATCAGGCACGGAAGCTTATGGAACCAAACATAACAACCGAATATAAAACGCTTTATTCCAAAGACAAGCTGCTGGATTTTCAAACACAGTTCCAGCACTCCGACACGCTGACCGACCTAGCACGGTTCAACCTAGATGCTGATTTCCACTCTTACCTGATAGCTATTACGGGCAACTCCATATTGATCAATATGTACCAGTCCCTCATGGTGCAGCAGGTGCGTCTGGGCATGTATGCCGTGACCCGATCATCGGCCACCCGCTCGGACGATTTGAAGCAGCACGTCGCCATCATCGACGCGTTGCTGCGCGAAAACGAGGAGGATGTGCGTGACGCGATCATCGTACACATCAATCACTCCATGATTCGCTCACTGAACGCGATTCGGGACACATGAAAACAGAAAAGGACGGGGAGCATATCCAAATATGCTTCCCGTCCTTTTTGTCCATTTATAAAATGCCGAATTTCGCGAACGCTTCCGTGGCGGACATCCCTTCTTCGATCGCTTTTCGTACAAGCTTTTCACCGGACGCCTTTTCGATTGCTTTTCCGATGCACTCGGCCGCGGCCTCGCGCGGGATAATCAGCACACCGTCGATATCCGCGAATACGACGTCCCCATCGTGAATCGTGACCTGTCCGATTTCAATCGGGCAGCGGAAGTCCACTACATTGGTGCGAATGCTGGAATCCTGCGCCCACCGGTCCTTGGCAAATACAGGAAAATTTTGGCTGAGGACTTGCGGCGTATCCCGCGTATAGCCATCTACGACTGCGCCGGCGGCGTGGCGCGCTTTGGCTGTTGCGGTCAGCAGCTCCCCCCAGAGCGCACTGTTATGCGCGCCAGTAGCCAAATACACGTCGTTTGGCCTCAGCTGGTCGAGCGCTTCGGTAAGGTAACCGAACGGCTTTTTCTGTGGGCAAAATACGTCCTGCTCTAACACGGTGCAGGCTCGTCCAGCAATTTTCATATCCGGCCGGAGCGGATGCAGATAAGGAGGAAGAAATTGATGGGCAAAGCCCATCGCATCCAGAATATCCCCTACAACCGGCGTATACAGCTTGTCTTTCATCAGGGAGAACATCTCGTCGTCATTTTGAAAATGTTTCATGAAGCATGCTCCTTTTACAGAAAAAATGTTGCGAAAAGAATTCTGATATATCACTTGTATTATAATATCTGTTGTGATATAATTCAAGCAGTTTTTTCGAAGGTGTTTTAATTTCTTTGACAGGAGGCTTGATTTATGGTTATTGCAAAATTTGAAACATGGTGGATCGACCGGGGAAAGTGCCTGTTTGATGAAAAGCGCCAGGGCGGCGCCAAAATGGGCTGGGATGTCATTGCAATCCGGCTTACCACCGATACGGGCATTGAAGGCATCTCCACCTGTATGGCGGCGCGTAGCGGCGGCGTCAGTGAAAGCTATCTCCACGACAGCATCGCGCCTGTTGTATTGGGACGGGACCCGCATGACAGAGAGGCTATTTTCCACGATCTGTGGAACATCGACCGTCATGAGGCCTTTTTCCCTGTATTTCTCCCGGGACCGGTAGATGTGGCCCTGTGGGATATCTGCGCGAAAGCTGCGGGGCTGCCGCTTTACCAATACATCGGGGCATATCGGACGAGCCTGCCGGTTTACGCCAGCGGAAACTTCCACGGGACTGTACAGGAATATGTGGACGAAGCGGTTTACTACAAAAGCCAAGGCATCCCCGGCTATAAGGCCCATCCGGGCGGTCCGGTATCATTTGATATGCAGGTGCATCAGGCGATCCGCGATGCGGTAGGACCGGATTATGTGCTCATGAGCGACCCTGTGGGCGAATACACCATGGGAGATGCCATCCTGGTGGGGCGCCAGCTCGAGCACCTGGGCTATAAATGGTTTGAGGAACCCTTCCGCGATTTTGAGCTGTACAAATACACCGAGCTGTGCCGCGCCCTGGATATCCCGATTGCAGCTACGGAAACCACACGCGGCTGTCATTGGGGGGTTGCGCAGGTGATTGCGCAGCGCGCGGCGGATATTGTGCGCGCAGATGTGAGCTGGAAAGACGGCGTTACGGGGACACTGAAGATCGCCCACATGGCGGAAGCTTTCGGCATGAATTGCGAGCTGCACACGACAACGATGAACTATATGGATCTGGTCAATGTGCATGTAAGCTGCGCGATCCGCAATTGCGAGTATTTTGAGTATTTTGTACCAGAAGATAATTACCGCCTGCCCATGAAAGGCAACCTTCCCATCCACAACGGTGTCATCACCGTGCCGGAAAAGCCCGGAATCGGCACTGAACTAGATTGGGAGTTGATTGAAAAAAGCTGCCACAGCTACCGCTTTCAGGAAATTTAAGAAAGGAGATTTATCATGAAAGCCTTGGAAGGACGTATCGGCATCGTTACCGGAGGAAGCAGCGGAATTGGGTATGCCATATCCAATGTACTGGCAGAGGCGGGCGCAACCGTGTATGCGGTAAGCCGTACCGGAAAAGTAAAGGACGGAATGCCTGCCAGCGCGCTGGGGGTAATCCATGTGCAGGGTGATGTCACGAACGATGCGCGCATGCGCGAGATCGTCGAGCAAGCCAGCGGAAAACAGTCGTTGGATTTTCTGGTCAACAACGCAGGCATCACAAAAAAATGCCGGGCCGAGGATTTCCCAGCAGAGGATTTTGCACATATCCTGCAGGTGAACATCCACAGCGTCTTCCGTCTCTGCCAGTTATGCTACCCGTATTTGAAAAACAGCCGGCATAAGGGGCGCATCGTGAGCATCAGCAGCATGGCCGCGCATCTTGGCTTTACCGAAGTGGTCCCTTACTGCACAAGTAAGGCAGCAGTATGCGGCATGACCCGCGGTCTCGCGGTAGAATGGGCGAATGACAACCTCTGTGTGAACAGCATTGCCCCGGGCTGGTTCCCCAGCGAAATGAGCAAGCAGGTCATGACACCGGAACGGAAAGCCGCCATCCTGGGCCGAATGCCGGTGCATGCGTTTGGCGATACCAGAGATTTAGGCGAAATGACAAAATTCCTGCTGAGTGATGGCGCAAAATATATCACAGGACAGGATTTTGCTGTGGATGGCGGCGCGCTGGCATACGGATTCTGATGCAAGGCACAGGTTGCCATCTATCTGTGTCTTTACTCTCCGCAAAAATAAATGAGAGCGCCGCTCCAGCCCTTAGAACTGGAGCGGCGCTTTTTGTATTTGCGTAAGTTTCCAAGGCAGAACAGGTCAAAAGCCATGTGCATGTGCAGCCGGACGGCAACATCTTGCCAGCCGTTCATTCCATCGCGGCGGTTTGCTCCGCGCCGCTGGCCAGAAACGCTGCGACCCGCCGGCCGACCCGCCGCATCAGCACCAATGCGCAGACCAGCGCTGCGCCCTCGGCGATTGGAAACGCAGACCATACCAGCAACTCCGCGTTCGGCAAGCGAGTGAGCAGCCACGCAAGAGGAAGCGCGACCACGATCAGGCGGATGAGCGACAGCAAAAGCGACTGCACGCCGCAGCCAAACGCCTGGAGTATCCCTTGGAACGCGATGTTCGCCCCCGCAAACAGATAGCCGGGCGTGATAATGCGGATGGCATAAATACAAAGCTGCCGCGCCTCCTCGGATACCGCAAAAATCCCGATCAGTTGATGCGCGAACACCTGCAACGCGACAGCGCCCGCTCCCAGAATCACCAGTGTATACAGCATGCCGTACCGTATCCCACTGTCCACCCGCATTTTGTCCCGCCGACCAAAGTTGTAGCTGATGATCGGGATCATCGCGTTGTTCATACCGAACGCCGCAAAAAAGACAAACTGCTGGATCTTATAATAAATTCCATAGGCAGTCACCGCGGCGGTCGAAAGCGACCCCAGGACAATATTCACTCCGTAGGTCATAAAAGACATCAAAGCCTGCATGATGATGGCCGGAATGCCGATTTTATAGATCTCCTGAATAATGGAACGCTGCGGCGCCAGATACCGCAAGCTGGTGTCAAAATACTTCCGGTTCGCCGCGGTGTGAAAGAGGAAGCCCAGCATAAGCGATACGAACTGCCCGATAACCGTCGCATACGCGGCGCCATCCACACCCATGGCCGGACAGCCGAACCAACCGAAGATCATAATCGGATCAAGGATGATATTAACGACCACACCGGACATCTGTGCAATCGTGGCTAACATGGTGCAGCCGGTCGCCTGTAGCAGCTTTTCATAAATCATGTAGACCACGCAGCCGAACGACAGAACCGAGCAGATGCGCAGATAGCTGCTTGCCAGTTCTATCACCAGCGCATCTGACGTTTGCGACCGGATATAGACCCCCACGCCGAGCAGTCCGAACAGCAGGAACACCGCATAGGTACAGCAGCTCAGGAAAATGGAATTGCCGGATATACGGCTGCTTTTCTCGCGGTTCCCCTCCCCCAGGTTACGGGAGAGCAGCGCATTGGTGCCGACGCCAGTACCGACGCCGATCGCCACGATCAGCATTTGGATCGGGAACGCCAGCGTCAGCGCATTGACCGCGTAATCGCCCAGGTTCGGCACCGCCGGATCGGTCATGCAGCTTACGAAATAGCTGTCCACAATGTTATAAAAGGCCTGTAGCACCATGGACAGGATCATCGGCACCCCCATCGTGAACACCAGGCGGTTCATCGGAACGCTCCCCATTTTGTTACTCACGTTTTCTGTTGTTTTCATGGTTCCTCCTTTTTCTTCCAAGGGAGACTTTTGGGGGAAAGCTGCCATAACCCGTTTTTTTGATTGCACCGCACAAAAAAAGTGTAAACCCGATCCGGATTTACACTTTGCAGCCACTCGATTGATATAATTATAGCAATCTTTTTCTATTCTGTCAAGCGCACAAAAGGGGCTTCTCATGTAGTGATTGGTGATTATCTCTATATTTCCTTTTGTTTTTTCGTCACTTTCACAACCACTTATCAGCCACAACAAAAACTTCAACCAATTTTACATATATTATGGTTCTTTTATTGTTTTATTCCGGTTATTTTGCTGATTGACGCGGCATATTGGGTATGGTATATTGGTTTTTGCAAGCAAGAAATAACAATTATATAACCAAGATATTACACATTTTAACCCGCAACCATTTTGTTTTCCGCTTGCCCGAACGTGCAGACAAACCGTTCCCGATCCCCGAACCGGCCGGAGATCGCCCCTTGTCCTGCTGGTCGGTATAGACACAGGCTGAACGCCGGCGCTCCGTCGGCATGGCAATAAACATCAAACCAGAAGGAGACTTGAACATGGATTTCCAGTTGACCCGTGAGCAGCAATTGGTTCGCCAGATGATGCGTGACTTCACTGAAAACGAAGTAAAGCCCATCGCCGCCGAAACCGATAAAACCAGCACCTATCCGCGCGACACCATCGAAAAGCTTTTCGATATCGGCGTAATGGGTATGATCGTTCCCGAACAGTACGGCGGCGCCGGTGCGGACGACACCTGCTCCGCTATCGCGATTGAGGAGTTATCCAAGCAGTGTGCTTCGACCGGCGATATCCTGGCCACCCACAACGGTCTGTGCTGCGGCCCGATCATGGCGAACGGCACTGAGGAGCAGAAGCTGAAGTACCTCCGCATGCTGACCAAGGGCCACAAGGTCGGCGCGTTCGCACTTACCGAGCCAGATGCCGGTTCGGATGCCGCCAAGGGTACCTGTGTTGCCGAACTGCAGGGGGATCACTATGTACTCAACGGCTCCAAAATCTTTATCACCAACGGCTATGTAGCGGATGTGTTTGTCGTTTTCGCCATGACCGACCGGAGTAAGGGAACAAAGGGTATCTCCGCTTTTATTGTGGAAAGCTCGTTCCCCGGCTTCTCCGTCGGCAAGCATGAGGAAAAGCTCGGCCTGCACGGTTCGCCCACGGCGGAGATCGTGTTCACCGACTGCATCGTCCCTAAGGAAAACCTGCTCGGTGCAGAGGGTAAGGGCTTCAAGATCGCGATGCAGACGCTGGACGGCGGCCGTATCGGCATCGCTGCACAGGCGCTCGGCATTGCGGAGGGGGCCATGGAGGAATCCATCAAGTTTGCCAAGACGCGCGAGCAGTTCGGGCGCCCGATCGCCAAATTCCAGAATACCCAGTTTGTTTTTGCCGACATGCACGTCGCCATTGAAGCCGCCCGTCTCCTCACCTACAAGGCGGCTGCGGTCAAGGCATCGGGCGCACGCTTCACGCTGGAGGCGGCGACCGCCAAGCTGTTCGCCTCGGAAGCGGCAATGAAGATCACCACCAAGGCGGTCCAAATCCATGGCGGCTACGGCTATACCAAGGATTACCCTGTCGAGCGCATGATGCGCGACGCCAAGATCACCGAAATTTACGAGGGAACGAGCGAGATCCAGCGCGTCGTAATCTCTGGCAACATTCTCGGCAAGTAAGAAAAGGAGGAGAACAGAACTATGAAAGCAATCGTATGTGTAAAGCAGGTTCCGGATACCTCCGGCAAGGTAGCGGTGAATCCGGACGGGACGCTGAACCGAGCGTCGATGGAAAC
>NZ_JACOPL010000019.1:0-32046 GCF_014287995.1 Agathobaculum faecis | reverse complement strand
GCGGCCCGTTTCGCCAGGGCCAGCACCGACAAGGCGCTTACGTTCCCTGATGTGCCTGCGGACGCATGGTATCGCGGGGCTGTGCAGACGGCGGTAAGCTACGGCTGGATTAACGGCTACGAGGACGGCACTTTCCGGCCTGAGCAGCCTATTGGCCGTGCGGAGACGGCGGCCATCATCAACCGGATGCTGGCCCGCATTGCAGACCGCAGCGCGGTGGACGACGGAGCAGGTACTCGCTTCCCTGATGTGCCTGCAAGCCACTGGGCGTTCTACGACGTGGTGGAGGCTTCCACGGAACACGATTACACCAGAGACTCCAACACGGCTGAGGAAAGCTGGAGTTAATTTGACCTCCGGGGGCTTGTCCCCTGTACCGAGGCCGCTTATGGAAACTCCCCCAACAGGAGAAGCGGCCAGAACCGAATAGCACCACAGGCGAAAAGAGGCGCGAATGTCATTTGCGACATTCGCGCCCCTTTTTTATCCGACCTTTTCCGAGTGGATTTCCCATAGTTCAGCAAATACCTGAAAAAAACAGGGAAATATAACCCGCACCGACAAAATCCGCGGTGACTTGGCAGGGTACTTGCCTCTGGGAGTGTTGACAAAGCCCCTCATTGAAAAAAATATAGACACGTTCTTGTCTGGTCAATGCTTGTTCTGTATAGGCTGGAGGTATAATATACGCAGAGGTAATAGGGCTTGATGGAGGAAAGAGGATGCCTGCTTTTTGCGGCTCTGGCTGTTATTAAACGCCATACCGCCCACATCGGACAGCATATCCGCGCTCACCGCGCCGATATTGACGCTTTTCATTATAGCATGGTAGCAGCTTCTTGACGTGTGATTAATTTCTTTGGGGCGAATAGAGAAGTCGTTCCGGTACCGCCGACACCGTTTACTATTCCCAAAGCTGTTGCCTGTAGAACATATTTAGAGTTGGTATCAGCATAATAGCAATGCGATGTATCTATAGATGAAAGATCTAATCCACATACGTTTAACAGAGAGATTGCCATTTCACAAAATTCTTCGCGTGTGATAGGCTGTTGATATGAACTCTGCAAATGATCAGGAACTAATCCGAGTTTAACGGCTTCATCGCAATCGTTTTCTGCCCATGAAGATGGTGCGGCAAGTGAACATGTAAAAGTTAGTAAAAAAGCTAAACTAACGGAAATTAATTTTTTCATAGTGTATCCCTCCGCTTCCTTATAGCACTTTTGCTTATTTTATCACTTCTACTTGGTTGTTTCAAGTTAGGCGTGAAATACAAGCGTTATCATTATATGAGAGTATGGTATAACATCCATACTTAGTAATGCAGATCCACGCGTATTAAAAGCTGTTTGATTGCTTGGGTTGAAAATAATCGGGCATGCCTATCCAGTTACAAGCAACCTTTTAAAGCCGGTTTAGCTAAATCACCAAAAATACAAATAGCACATATATTCAGGAAAGGCGTGCATAAGCACGCCTTTCCTTTCGGTATACACTATAAATAGAGTGTGCTTTCAGGCTGCTTTCAAAGCCCGTATCCCCTGAGCCCGTATCTGCAATTCCTGCTGGTACAGCTGCAGGGAATTAAATTCCTCGTCTGTCTCCGTCAGCTCCTTCTGGAACAGCGCCTCGTAGCGCTGCTTTTTCTCCTTTAGATCTTCAATACGACGGATCCAGCGCTCCATGATGGCCGCGCTCTGGCAGCCGCTGTCTATCAGGTAAGCTGCTTTCTCCTGGTACTCCTGCGCCTCCCTGCGTGCGAGTGCATAAAACTCGCCGGCCATCTTTTCACGCTGCTTTGCATCGTCAGCCACAAAGAAGCTGTTCACTACCAGCGCTTTGTCGTTCCGGTTGGCATGGTTCAGCTGCTCTATCAGGTCCTCGAACAGGCCAACCTGGTGCATTTTGTCCCGCGGGATGAAATACAGCCTGCCATAGACCGAGACCGGCAGCGCGTCCAGTGCCTTCAGATAGTGCAGCAGTACCGTGTCTATCTGGCTGCGGCCCAGGCAGTTCCGGAACACGCCGAATTTCTGCTCCATGTCCGTGCAGAGCTGGTCAACATCCAACAGCGGGTCGCCCTGCACGGTATCGTGGTACATCATACCGGCGCCGCTGTCATAGCAGACGTTGGCCAGCTTCTCATACCGGTTGGTCCGCAGGCCAACGGTCTCGCGCACCAGCTCGCGCGAATAAAGGTTCCCGTCCCGCTGGTTGTCGCGGCAGTAGATACGGAAGATCTCCTGTGCGCCGCCGGAGCCGGACACGGTCCGCCGCGTCACACGGCCGGTCGCATTCCGGAAAGCGTCCACCTCCGAGATGCGCCGCCCGGCATACGGGAAGCCCAGCGCCGCGCAGATCCGCTCGAAATCGCGTTGCTCCACCAGCACATCGGCCAGCGAGTAATACAGGAATTTGCCCAGCAGCCGGCTTTCGTCCGTACTGTTCTGCACTACCATAAAGCCGTTCGTATTGTTTGTCATAATGCAAATCCTCCTTTATGCGCTTCGTTTCATCGCCAGAAAATCGTCTATGCCCTTGCAGGCCGGATCCCATGCTATCGTGCGGCAGGGGACGCCGGCTTTTTTCAGTTCCAGCCGCAGGCGAATAACCGCCGCCTGCACCTGCGGGTTGCAGCGCTTATCCATGTCGAACGCCTCCCATGCCTGTGAGACGCGGAGTTCCTTCAGCGTATCCGCCAGGAACGAGACTGCATTCACGCCGGGGACGCAGACGAAAAGCGTCCCTTCCGTCAGGAAGCTGGACACATCGCCCTTTATCGGCCCTTCTGTGATCACCGCTTCCTTCCGGCTGCGGTCACCGGCGACATGCACCCAGCTCCGCGCGCCTGTCCCATACGGCCTGCCCGCGCTGGACATCCACGCGTACTTCATGCGTTCCGCATCGTCGCGCCGGATCTGGATACCCTGCACACGGCCGTCCGCCGCGCGCACCGGGACCAGCAGGCCGCTGTATGCGCACGTCCGCCACGCGCCCAGTTTGTAGAAAAAGCCGGGGATACCGTTCAGGTCAAAGCGGGCGGAAAGCTGCGCGGCGATCTGGTCGCGCAGCTCCTTCCCGCTCCCCAGTGTGCGGTAGCCGTTCTGCCGGATGGCAGCGTCGGTCAGGCCGCGGGCGAGCAGGTTATCTCGGTGCGCCGCAGACAGGGGCAGCAGCCCCAGCATGGCGCGGTACACCGCGTCCCGCCGGTCAAGCGGCGCGGGTTCGCGTTCGGTCGGGCGCTGCACGGCCGGACGGGGGAAGTGGATCACGCTGTCCCCCAGCAACTCGTGGTAGGCGTCCCTGTAGGAAAGTCCCGTGCGTCTCGCGTACAGCGAAACAGCATTGCCGTGCGCCCCGCAGTGGAAGCAGTGGTACTGGTCCGTGTCCGTGTACAGGTACAGCCGCCGCTTGCGGTCCCCGCAGAACGGGCAGTTGATATGCACCTGCCGCTGCCCGCTGCCCTCCACCGGCAGGCCGCTTTTGCGCGCCGTGGGCAGGATGGGAAAGGTCTTATAGCCCATCCCGTCACCCGGCTTTCCGCTGCGGCTCGTCCAGCGCTTTCACCTGGAGCGTCTGCCGCGGTACGACGCGGGCCAGTATCATCTGCCCGCCGTGCTGCGCGGCGCCGAGGTCGCACAGGCTCTCCGTATTGTCCACGAACAGCGGATAGCTTTTGCCGGATAACCTGGATAACAGCTCCACGACCTCCAGCCCGCAGCGGACGCGTTCGGAAAGGGAGAGCCGGACATAGTCGCGGCCATCCCAGGTCAGCTTGAACACGTCCCGCAGCTCGCCGCTTTCCTTCATCGGCTCATACAGCTTGAGGCCGGCCCTGTGCATCTGCACCGGTGCAAACAGCAGCGCCGCCCGTTCGGACTGGCAGGCTTTTGCCGCCGTTATCTTGTCGTTTACTGCGCGAATTTCATCGTCCAGCTTGTCCAGGGCCTCCTTCTGCCCCCTGGGCAGGCTGTCCAGCAGCTTCTGGATCTGCTCCATTTCGCTCTCCAGTTTGCCCTGCTCATGGTACAGGGTCTGGTACTGCTGCGCCTCTTCGGCGGAAAGGCCGCCAAACACCCGCTGGGCGGACAGCGCCTTGATCTTCGCCTTGATGCTGTCCCGCTGCTGCGCGGCGTCCTCCGCCTGCGCCGCAGCGAGCGCCTGTCCAAGGCGGGCGGTCTCGCCGGTCTTCCAGGCTTCGAACTGCTGCCTGCCCTGCACCTCCTGCACGGCAAGCGCCTGTGCCTGCTGGCGCAGGGAAGTGCCGTCTGCCTGGATCTTCTGCAGGCGGTCTGTAAATGCTGCCTGTATCTCAGGGAAACCGGCCGCATCGATGCGGCGCAGGCAGGTCGGGCAGACGCCCTGCGTCTGCAAATATTGCAGCCGTCCGGCTTCATCACTATACCTGCCGTACAATGCCTGCAGCTGTGCCTGCATCTGGCGCAGCTGCGCCGTACCGGGAAAGGCAAAATCCCGCTCCCGTACCGCATCCAGCTCTGCCTGCAGGGCCGCGCGGCGGTCATCCGCCTGTCCGTCCTGCACCGCATCGTACTGCGCGCTGAGCCTCGCGATCTCTGCATCCACCGCGGAGCAGTCCTGCGCTTCCTGTTTGCGCACGAGCGGCGCCAGCGCTGCAGCGGTGTGGGCAAGCAGGGCTTTTTTTTCGTCCAGCTCCTTTTGTAGCCTTGCCCGCTGGCTGTCCGTCTGCTGCATCTGGCCGTCCAGCACCAGCCGGTCCTTTTCCAGCTCCTTCAGCTCGCTGCGCTTCTCTTTCAGGTAGACCTCCGGCATTTCCAGCCGGTCGTCCCCGAGGATGCCGCGCATGTGTTCGCTCAGCTTTTCCATCACCGCTTCGTGCGGCACAGCGGGCAGGTACTGCTCGATCAGCTTCCGCCCGTCCCCGCCGAGTACCTCTGCAAAGTACAGGGGATTGAGAAGGGAGAGGATGAGGTCGCGGCTGCCGAACCGCTCCGCGAAGCGTTCCTGTGTCATCAGGACGCCGTCCAGTGATACGAAGGTCTTCCCCTCGTGCCGCCCGCGGCGGATGGCATGCGTCTGGCCGCCCTCCGTGCGCACGGTGACTTCCACGCGCATGCCCGCAGACGACCCGTTCTGCAGCCGGTCCAGATCGCGTCCGCCGAAGTACGGCGCGCCGGTGAGCGCATAGGCGATCGCGTCCGCGACCGTGGACTTTCCCTGGTAGTTGTGGCCCGTGACGGCCGTCCTGCGGCCGAACGTCCAGCTGTGTTCGTCTGCAAAGCAGCCGAAGCCGGTAACGGCCAGCTGTTCAATCTGCAGAGAAGCGATCTGCGCCATTAGCACACGCCCCCTTGTGCAAAACGGTTCATCCAGCTGCGCAGGACAGAAGCTGCATCCGTCTGCGTCAGCTCAGGGAATTCGCGTTCCAGATACTTTGCTGCGCCGAACATATTAATAAGCCCGCTGTCCCGCAGCCCGTCCAGATATTCATAATAGGTATCCTGCTTCATCTTTTCCTCCGTTCCCTCACGCGGCAGGCTGATAGTCCTGCAACTCATAGTACGTCCCGCCGGCGCCGCTGCGCCGCACGATCTTCGCGCCCTGTATCCGCACGCCGTTTGCCAGCCCAGGCTTTGCCCCAAGGCTGAATACCTTGAACGCGCGGCCCGCCGGCGTGACCAGATCGACCCACGCTGCAGCCGGATAGCCCTGCACGGGTGCGGGCTGCAGGCTGCGTACCGCATAGACGCCCGCCGGCGCATTGCCTGTGTTGGGCGGCTGCGCCGAGGCCAGCCCCAGCTTTTGCAGCTGCTCCTCATAGTACGCGTTTAAGTCCGCCGGGCGGGCGATCTGTTTGTACTTGTCCAGGGACGCCCACTTAGCCGGGATCTCGTATAGATACCGGCCGATACCCCAGAGCACGGACGCGCGCTTGAAGCTGTCCGAGATACCGCCCTTGATGGCCTCGATATCCGTGTTCTCCGCGCCGTCCACCTTTTCCACCCACTCTTTGCGCTCCGCATCATAGATGGAGAGCCCGCAGAGCTGGGAGGAGACGGGCGCTTTCGGCGCTTCGGACGGGTCCTCGTATTTGCCCGGCCTGGGCACATACTGGTGCCACGGGATGAACCTCGTGCGCCAGAAAAACGGCCCAACCACATCGTCCAGCCGGTTCTGGATCGCGCGGCTGTCTATGAATGCCACGGCCAACCCTTCGCTGTTCGAGTTTCGCGTTTTGGTCACGCGCCACTCCACGTCCGCGGCCGCAAACGGCTCGCTGAGCCGCTTGTGCAGTTCTGCTCCGGTCATTCGTCATACACCTCCCCCGATGAAATCCGTAAGTGTTTTCCCGTTCGGGATCAGCACGTCGCTGTAATAGTAGGCGGGATCTTTGTCCTTCAGGTGCTCGAACAGCTCCCGCGCGGACAGGCCGAGCCTTGTGCAGTCCGGCTTATAATAATCGTCCCCAAAGGGCAGGGAGAGTACGCGGTGCATGAGCCCGCGCAGCTTCCACAGCGTATCGTAGCCAGTAAACTGGTTGGTCCCCACGCAGAGCGAAAAACCGTTGACGTTTGGGAACGGGAAGCGGTACAGCTTTGTCTCAGGGGAAAGGCTGCCCGCATCACAAACCGCCATCTGGAAACCGTTCAGCATCCCGCCTTTCATTCTGCACCGCAGCAAAAGGCGAGGCAGCGGGAAATCCGGATACACGGTCTTGTGGTACCAGACCGTGCAGCGGTCCGTGACGTTTTGGAGCGTCACGTCCCAGCCGTCCGGATACGCGGTGAGCGAGACGACGCCCGGCGGGAGCAGGCCGCTCCGCACAGGGGCCATCTGGGTATGCGCCTCGAGCCCGCTCAACAGCGCGTCTCCGGGGATATGCCTGACTTCACGTGTGCCGTCTTCGCGGATCAGCTCGGTCTTCACCGCGCTTTTCAGCGGGTCCAGAAGCAGCACAGCCTTGCGGATGCTTCCAGCCATCATGCCGCCTCCTTTGCCTGCGCGGGATGCGAAAAGCTTATGACCTGTCCTGTCTTATCGTCCGAGGCCAATATCTCCATACTGGAGCGGAAATACGCCATCACATCCAGCAGGCCGGCCAGCAGGGGTTCCCAGTCCGTAAACTGGTCCTCATATATCCAGACAGATAAGCCAAACCCGCATTCATGGTGTGTCTGTGTTACCAGGCGGAACCAGCAGCTGTACGGGCAGTAATCCAGCATGGTGTTATTGAAATACGAGAGCGCGTCCAGATAGTAAACGTCCTGCTTGAGCGGGATACCGGCCTGTTCCGCGTGCCTTTGCGCAAAGCGGAAATAGTCCTGTATCACGGCGTCCGAAAAGTACATCCGGCAGATGAGCGTATCCTCGTCTTCTCGGATATCAACGAAGTCCGCCAGCGCATTGAGCAGCTCATACCAGTAGGTATAGAGGAAGTCCTCATCACCCCAGAGCGCATTTCCAGTGTTCCGGATGAACCCCTCCAGCCTGCCGGCCTCCTGGTACCGGGCTGCGAGCTCCAGCTGCAGGAATGCGTACTGCAAGTCCTCATAGCTCCGCATGAATATCGCCCCCTCAGACATAAAAGATCTGCGGCTGGGGCGCCGGCTTTGTATAAACTGCGGGCTGGTACAGCTGGAGGACCGGGCCGCCAAGGCTGTCTGCTTCTCCGCAGCGGTAATACATGTCGTGGGCGTCCTCCGGCTGGAAAGCACCCCAGTCTATTTCATACAGGGAAATATCCTTCCCAAACAGGAACGGCAGGGCGACGTGTTCCGTAAGATACCCTGTGCCGAACAGCGGTTCGTTCTCATTGCTCTCCGGCAGGCTGTCCAGACTGCGGATAAAATCCGTCATGTTCAATTTCAGCATCTTCCTGTCCTTTCTCATTAATATTCGTCCGCAAACAGGATGGTGGTCACGGAGCGGTCCCACTCGGTGATGATGAACACCTTTTTTCCGCCGATCTTATACGCGGAGAGCAGGCGTTCACCCTTCCGCACAGCGGCGTCATTCATCTTCCAGTCCTCTTCGCACAGTTCGCCCCAGTCACAGTGCAGGTGGCGTGTGAGCAGGCAGCTGATTGTCATACCGTCCAGTTCCTCCGTGATACGCCGCGTTGCGACAAGCTTTCCATATGGGAAGCGGACATGGGTCGCTTTTCTTTCCTTTGACTGTTTCAAAATCGTATCCTCCTTTAAGGCAATACCACATCATTCCGCAAATCGCCGATGATGTAATCTATACCTTTAAGCCAGCAGCTTCACGCCTTGGGGCGTGAGCACATTGAACACCATCTTATTGCTCGTCGTCTCGACAATCTCTGTGGTAGTCGTACCGTCTGTCTCGTCGTACTGCTCGCCGGTGCGCCGGCGGACCGCCTTTACAACACGGCCTTTCAGGACATGCGGCGCGCCGCACTCGATCAGCCCGTTGATGAGGCCGGAGCCGCCCACCAGGCCGATCTGGCCGATGGTGAGCGGCAGGAGCGGGCGCTTTTCACGCCCGTCCAGCGTGGACTTCTGCGGCAGCATACTGCCCATGCGGCGCATCTGGTCCGCGAGCTCGCGCACATTGAACCGAGCGCCCTGGAACAGGGGAACAGCCTTCTCTGCATCCGGCAGCGGATAACTGCCCGGTGGGATCTGGTCCAGCGTAGGCAGCTTATCCGGAGACAGCGACGCCAGCTCCAGCAGCCGCGCCATGCGCGGGTTCTCCGCGCGCGGCTTGCGCACGCCCAGCACCGCGATCTGCCGGAACTTTCGGAACTCCTCTTCACAGAAGCGGTACGCCATCAAACTGTCAAAGTGGGCGGCAAGAAAACGGCACACGTCCTCGGTGAGACGGTAATAGGGGATGATGTAGGCCAGCACCCCGCCCAGCATCAGGTGGTCATAGCCCTCGCCGAGGAAGCGTTTCTCGCTCCGCGCGCCGCCGTACACCTGCAGGTACGGCGGGTTGAGGAACAGCAGATGGAACGCGCTGCGCGAGATGCGGGAGAAATAGTAGCTGCCCATCGCGACGTGGTCCAGCTGTTCCTGCGCTGCCTCCGCGCGGCTGTCATCCAGTTCTGCGCCGTAGGTCACGGCGTTCCCGACGTCCCCAAGCTGATGGAGGGCCTTGCCTTCCCCGCAGCAGGGGTCCAGCAGGTTCACCGTTTTGCCTTCTGGGAACACCAAAGCGCGGCGGATATACGCGACATGCGCCGGGTCTGTGGGATAGTACCCGAGGCGGACGCTGTTCATCTGCCGTCCGATCACGGATGTGGACACGGTCTTTGTCCCCGCATCCGGCAGCACCGGCTTGATGTAAGCCAGCCAGTCCGAAAACGCTTTTAGCAGCTTGCTGTAATCCGGCGTCTGGATATGGAAACCGGATACCGCCGCGCTGAGCTGCGCCGTATAGGCAGGGACCCTGGGCAGGTCCAGCTCTTCGAGCAGGAGCGCTGCTTCATGGAGGGCGGATGCCAGCTTCTGTATCTGCTGGGCGATCTGCCGCAGTTCCGCCGTGCCGCCGGCCTCCCGCAGGGCGGGGAGCTGGCCGGCGCGCCAGCGGATATCCTGCGCAAGCTCGCCCAGACGGCCGCAGGCATACCGGATCTGCTCCATCATGCCGCCCTCCGTTTCGGGAGCAGCGGCCGGACGTTCACTGTCTTGCTGGAGAAGGTAGTCATGCGGGTGGTAAGCTCGCCGCCCGCGATGATGTTATACAGCATGCACAGTGTAAGCGTGGCCGCCATGAGGTTGGCCGTCATGGCCTGCGGCGAGGAGACGGAAGCCTCCGCGCAGGGCAGCTCACTGGGGAATTTGTCCGTTGGGTCCAGGATATCCGGATAGAAGCCCGCCACCGGCCGGCGCAGTGTGCGCCCGCCCTTGCGGACGCCGCACACGACCTGCCCATTCGCCAACCCGTTGCCGGAATCGATGTAGACCAGGTCGCGCGCGTGGTAAAACACCTCGTTGCACATCCTCCGGCTGCGGTTGTTGTCCACGCAGCCGAGCAGGATCACGAGCGCGTCTGCATAATCAGGATAAAGCAGCTGCCTTAGTTCATCTTCACTTTCGATGTAGTGCGGCACATACCGGCATCCCATACCGAACGCTGCCGAATACCGCTCCGCGAGCACCTCCGCCTTATTGCGGCCGAGGTCGCAGGAGACGAAGTTCTGCCGGACAAGGTTACGCTTTTCCACCAGATCCCCATCACAGAGGATGGCCGTGGAAGGGCGGAACACCGAATACAGCAGGCGGTACAGGTGCGGGGCGATATGCCCGCCCGTGCCGCCGCAGCCGAGCATCACAATATGGATGGGGCAGGAGACAGGGAAGCGCATCACGCCGCCTCCTTCAGGCCGGTTTCTTGAACGGCTTTCAGCCACTCAGGGGCGAAAGGGACGTCTGTCCGCTCGCAGACCTGCTCCGCCGGTACCTCAACATGGCGGCCGCCGCACGCAAAGCGGCAGCGGATGTCCGGATAATACCGGTCCAGGCGGCCGATGACCATGTACAGGCGCGTGGCCTGTTCGTCTGCATCGTCTGTACGGGAAAAGCGGGCGGCCATCGTGTTATGCGAGTGCACGTCCATGACGTGCAGGTACCGCTCTGGGTCCGGCTGCTGCGAGAGGTCCGTCTCCACGCTGGCCTTGTCAATGCGCTGCGGCGGGACGTGCAGGACGTATTGGCGTCCCTGTCGGTCCCACAGTACATTGACCAGCGCCTCGACATCCCTGCCGCAGTCCACGCACACGCGCCGGAAAAATGCGATGATCTGCGCGAGCAGAGCCGCCGGGAGGCGGGGCAGGCTCATGCGAAAGCCTGACCGGACGCCCTCCAGCTCCGCAATATGCTGGGACGGCGCGATAAATGTGCCGATCCCGTTGCGGCGCATTTCGTATACCCTGCCGTCCTGTGCGGGGATGTATGCGATAGCCTTATCCGACTGCTCCGCCTGTTCTGTGCTGCAGAACAGCCCCTTGTAGCCTGGGAAGCGCAGCACGCCCTTTTTCTGGGCCGTGACCGTAGGCTTGACGGTACATACCGGATCCCTGTCCTTTTCCTTCAGCTTTTTCAGTGCGTCCTTAAATTTCCTGCCCTTTTCGATTTTGGCCTTTGTCTCGAAGATACTCGCGTCCGCGCTGGATACCCGCTCCGTGATACCGGCGTAGCCCACAGTCCAGGACACATGGCTGCGTGCTTCGAGCTCAGGGCAGTCCGCGGACATTTTGACGCGGAGCTGTTCAAAGGTCATGGCGGGGTCTGTGATATCCTCCCGGATAGAGCCGTACTCGAATACAGGGGCGGCGTTGGCCAGCCGTGCGAGGCGCGCCTCCACACCGTCCTCCGCGACCGCGCCAAACAGGTCTATGACCTGGCCGGCCGCGGGCTGCGGGGTGGGCGCTGCTGCAGGCTGCTGTACTGGTGCAGTGGGGGCTGCCTGCGTTACGGGGCCTGCTGTCTGTTGTACCGCCTGCGGTGCAGGAACGGGGCCTGTCTGCGGCGTTTGCTGCATACTGGGCTGCCCTGCGCGGTTCGGCACAGCCTGGGGTGGCTGCATCTGCGGCTGGGCCTGCTCCACCTGCTGGGGAATGGGCTGCGGCTGCGCTTCCGGAGCTGCGGCCGGCTGGCTTTCAACCGGCACTGGCTGGGGCTGCATCGTCTGCGCTGATGCGGGTATCTGATCCCCAAGGTCTAACGGCGGGAGTGCGGAACCGAAAAGCTCCTCCAGGCTATTTCCGGTCCCAGGATCCATTCCGTTCATGCTGTTGTTCTGTTCGCTCATAGTCTTTTTCCTCCATTCTCGGTTTTGACGCAAAAAAAGACCATACAGTATCCGATAGTGGATTCTGCATGGTCTAAGTCAGGTGATGAATCAAGTACGGAGCTGGTGTGCGGTCCAGACAGGCAGACTGCCTCCTGGGCGGGTTACTCTGACACGAATTACTCTGACCTGATTTCTCCTTTAATATAGCACGGCTTACCTGCTTTGGAAAGATGAAATGTTTTTACCCTTATTTAGGAAAATTTCCATTGACACAGGTGGGGAAGGTGTGCTATCCTAAAGCAAAAGAAATGCTTTCTTCGGAAACGAGGTATTCTCTACTGGCGGTCAAAGCCCGCGAGCCATGCGCTGATTCGGTGAAAGTCCGAAGCCAACAGTTGGTCTGGATGGGAGAAGAAAGAGGTTGCGGCGTGTCACGGGCGGCCTCCCATCCCCTTGTTGTCTGTAACGTGAGCTTGGGATGGCATCCGGCGGCCCTGAGATCAGGGGCGTATCCGGGTGCTTTTTGTTGCCCGTCTGCCCCGCCGTGGAAGAAAGGAGCGGGAGCTATGGAACAACCCCAACGGAAACAGAATCCTATAGAGACCGAACCCATCGGCCGTCTGATCTGTCGGTACTCGATCCCCACAGCCCTGACCCTGATGGTCAACTACTTGTATAACATTGTGGATCAGATCTTTGTCGGCCAGGGGGTGGGGGTTATGGGGATGGCCGCCACCAACGTGGCCTTTCCCCTGACCATTGTCACCATTGCCCTGGCACTGATGATCGGGGACGGCTGCGCGGCGAATATGAGCCTCTGCCTGGGCCGCCGGCAGCAAGAGGAGGCGGACCGGACCGCCAGCCATACCGTGACCCTGCTGGTGGCCGCGGGGGTTTTCCTAGCGGTGGGGGGAAGCCTGTTTGCCCGGCAGATTGTCCTGTTGTTCGGGGCCACGGAGACGGCCTTTCAGGCGTCTCTGGATTATACCCGGATCATCGTCTGGGGGCTGCCCTTCCTGCTCTTCAGCTCTGCTCTCACGGCCATCATCCGGGCGGACGGCAACCCCAAATACACCATGAAGTGCATGATTTTAGGGGCGGTGATCAACACGGTGCTGGACCCTGTTTTCATTTTCGGTCTGCACATGGGGGTGGTGGGGGCCGCCATTGCCACCGTCATTGGACAGGTGGCGGCCGGCGGTCTGTGCCTAGCCTATCTGCGGCGGCTTCAGTCGGTGCGGATTCGCCGGGCCTGGCTGCGTCCCACGGCGGCCCTCACGGGTCGGATTTTTAAGCTGGGCATCCCCAGTTTCCTCACGCAGATTATGACCGCTGCCGTCCAAGTGACCATGAACAACCTGATGACCCGGTATGGGGCCCAGACGGCCTATGGCGGGGATGTGGCGCTTTCGGTTTATGGCATGGTGATGAAGGTGTACCAGATTGCCCACGCCATGTTCGTGGGAGTGTCCTCAGCCACCCAGCCCATCAACGGCTACAATTTCGGCGCCAAACGGTATGACAGGGTGCGGGCCACCTACCGTATGGCGGCCACCATTGCGCTGGTGGTGTCTGTGGGCTGGTTTGCGGTCTATCAGCTCTTCCCCCGGGCCATTGGCACATTGTTTGTCTCAGGGGACCCAGTGTACCTAGATGCCTGCCAGCACATCTTCCGAGTTTACATGCTGGCCTTTTTCCTCTATGGGATTCACATGGCTACCGCCTCCTTTTTCCAGGGGATTGGGAAGCCCGTGCAGGCGCTGGCCATTCCCTTAATCCGGCAGGCTGTGGTGCTGATTCCCCTGGCACTGCTGCTGTCCCAGACCTTTGGCTTCAATGGGGCGCTTCTGGCAGCCCCCGTTGCCGACGTGGTTTCCTTTCTCCTCTCCCTGGTGTTGGTACTGCGGGAGTTCCGGCGTTGGAAAAAACAGGGTTGGCTCTCGTAAGCCGGTGGAGACGGAACCAAGCAACACACCGCGTCCCCCCTTCAGAGATGGTCCTGCTTTCAGAACATGTGAATACGAAAAGAGATGGTGGTATCCAGCTGGGTCAGCTCAGCTAGGCGGACGGCACCCCGCCGAGGAGTCCTTCCAAAGTACGGGAGTACGAGGTATTTGAAACAGGATCAGGATGGCTTGCGCTTCCACCGGTGACGTGCGCTGAGAATCACATAGCAATAGAGCACGCGGGGCCGATGCACCCGGAAAACTCTTCAACAAGAAGGAAAGCATGCCAAAGGATAAGACAGAAACCCATGACCGGATTGTCTCCGCTACTATGGCGGAAAAGCCTGTACGCCGATTTTGTAACGGATAGGCAGGAAGCTGCCGGCTGGAAAGTTTCCCAATAACGCTGCGAAATAATAGCAGAAAAAGGCGGATAAGAAGCCATTGCTTCCTATCCGTCTTTCTCTTCATCTGATATGTCAGATGCTCTGTCTCCATTTGCTGCCTGATTCTGTTTCATAAGCTGTTGCTGTTTTTCCCGCGCTCTGTTTCTTTGAATCAAAAGCAAGCTGAGTAGCATCGCGACAATTTGAGATAAAGGAACCGAAATCCAGGTCCCGTTTACGTTTCCCATGGCATTGGGAAGGATTAAAAGTGAAATACAAAGCGTCAGCGGCTCTCCATAAATCAAGATATAGGCCCATAGATTTCTTCCCGTTGCGTAAAAATAAGCAGTGGTTACTCTGGATACACTAACAAAGATGAAGCCAATAATAAAGATCGGTAAGATTTGAGCAACGAGTGCTGCTATTTGCTCAGAAGCGCCAAATAAATATGCGGCGCTGCCCCGCAGTAGGAAAAGGATAACCGAACAGGTTGCCGCAACCCCAAAAGCAAACCGATACGCTAGGTTTCGCACTGCTTTTGTAATACGGTGCTTCCCCTCGCCATAAGCTAGGCTGATCAGCGGCTGGCTTCCATCGCTGACGCCCTGCATCAGCAGCATGACCACCGAAGAAATATAACTGATGGGTGCATAACAGGTCACGGCAATATTTCCGCCAAAGATTACAGCGCTCTTATTAAGCAGGATCAGCGTAATATTGGGCGAGTAGGTCAACCCAAAGGGGGAAAGTCCTACGCTCAAGATGCGGACTGCAAGAGATTTCCCATCTCCATCGAACCGGAAGGATGGGGCGCTTTTTTTGAAGATAAAAAATACAAGACACACCAAGAAGGTCATTGCCTGACCGATGGCTGTGGCGATGGCTGCTCCCATCATTCCCCAAGGGAACACCCATACAAAGAGATAGTCCAGAACAATATTCGTGACAAAGCCGGTTACCATGGCCGCCATAGCCATGACAGCTCCACCCATATTTCTGATAAAAGGAACCAGACCGGTGCCAGCAATTTGAAATGCTGCACCATAGCTGACAAAGCGCAAATATTCACTGCTATAGTCCAGTATCTCGCCCGACGCACCGAACAGTCCCAGGATATTCAGGCCGACAAACAGAAACAGGATAGTAAAGAGAATACTGAATCCGCTCAGCAGGACGATGGCCATACCCATGTACTGCCTGCCCCTGCTCTCATTTCTGTTCCCAGCGTTAATTGCGTACTCAATCGCGCCGCCCATGCCGATGCCAGTTCCTATTGCTTGAAGGAGAGCCGTCAATGGAAAAGCCATGTTGACAGCAGCCAGAGCGCCATCTCCCAGCGCATTTCCAACAAAAAAGCCATCGGCAATCGCATAGATGCCGGATAGCGCAAATGCTAGCATAGCAGGGATTACATATCGGAAAAATTCCTTACGAACGTGCATTTTTGTCACTGACCTCTCTGAAATACCGGTTGTATAGGGCGGTGTATTCAATCAGATGTTCCGCCCGATCCAGCCCTAACTGGAGCCAAACCTGAGCTTCATGGTTCTGGAGTTCCTGTACGATCTGCGCGGTGTTTTCCCTGCCTTCAGCCGTCAGACAGAGATTCCGGCTTCTGCGATCCTGCTCGGAAACCTCCAGCTCCAGCCATCCTTTGCGTATCAGCGTTTTAATAACAGTATTCACCGTTTGTTTTGGAATCGTAAATCGTTGGCATATATCTTTTTGAAGCACCTTGCCATCCGCCTCAGTGATAGAAAGAATCACCAACAACTCATAAAACGATATTCCCCGCTGTCGTGCCCATGCTTCATATAACTGACTTGTTTCAAGCCATATCGCATTATAGCTATCGCTGAGCTGATAGAGCTTTTCCATACTCTGCCCTCTTTCAATTAGTCTAAATCAAGACTAATTATAATGCGTAAAAATAAGTGTTGTCAAGATAACCATATATAAATTTTATTGTGCAATATCATTTGATATGTTAGCGAATCCTTATATATTTTATCTTGAAAAAGCCATCTTTTATTGGGTTTGACATTTTGCATGATTTCTTCTATTACTACTTAAAAAGTACATAGTCAGACTTTTAAGAGCGACGTTATGGAAAAAATAATTATCACAGTCGGATGGTGGTTCGGAAGCCGAGGCCGTGAGATCGAAAAGAAAATTGCGCAAAAGCTGCGTATTCCTTATTATGATAAAAAACTGTTGGTTGTGGTCGCAAAAGAGAGCGGATTGGCTCTTAACTTCCTTCAGGATATGGATGAAAAACATCCGTACAGCCTGCTGCACTCTCTATGCTTGGGACAGCCTAACCTGGAGATGGGAAACTGCAGCATTTCAGTAGAGCGTATGACATTCAGGGCACAGCAGGAAGCTGTACTGCATATTACCAGCCAGGGAAGCCGTGTGATTGTAGGCCGCGCTGCAGGCTTCCGTGTTTAGCGTGTGGTCAAATGCGACGGCATATCGGAAGATGAGGTGCGGGACCAAATCAGGAGCATGGATAAAGCTTACTATTGATAAAATCTAAATCACCTGACCTTTAAGATGAAAAAGCCATTATTGCCCGTATTCACGAGGCAACTCAGTTTATTACCATCGAAAATCCATGTTTAAGTCCGCAATGTGGTTTTGCTTCCTGCGAAATTGGAAACAAATTAACAGATGAAGAACAGTGGGAAAAATTAGCCCTTATAAAGCGGATTGCAGAAAAAGTATGGTAATAATACCACTAATATAAAAATTGAATACAGATAAAACGGCAGCCGCCAACGGACGCGAAATCCGTAGACAGCTGCTTTTCATTTCTTCTTGCGCCGGAAATTGAAGGGGCTGTTTGGGGTATTGGGAGATTTTTACAGCATCTTCTGTTCATCCGGTGGCAGTTGGTAAAAGTCAAGTCCGTGCATATTGAAAATGACCGCCCACACCTTTTCGAGATAATCCCCAGAGGATTGGATAGTTTTACGGATTTCCAAAGCCACTTTCTTTGCAGCGGAATAATCCGGCGTGGTGTCAATGTCATGCTCATGGGCTTTCCGTATGTCGTGGAGAATGGCGCCCCATGTTTTGTGTGTCACATGGCAGAAGAAATTTTATTTCTTTACTTCTGCGGCAAGAATCGTCTGCGAATAGAAGTCATTTTCCGCCTGCTTATATTTACGGGTAATAAGTTGTCGCTGTTCTCTCAAAGACTCATAAAGGGTGCGGAAGGTAGCGGTGACGTGACCGTTTATGTAAATCTCCGTGTCGATCATAAGCTGCTCAATTATCATTGGTAGCAATCTCACATAGAAGCTGATTGTTGATACGTCCGCTTTTCAGCAGCGCCACCATATCATCCGTCAGGTGCAATTCCATTAAAGGCATATTAGCCTGCTCCCTGTTCTCCGGCCGGCACAGCAGATAATCAACAGATACCCCGTAGAAGTCTGCCAGCGTGACAAGATTTCTGTGGTTGATTTCTTTGTAGTCATTGGCTTCATAGCTGGCGGGGGCAGATTGAAATGCCGGTCTGCTCCACCAGTTCTTCCAACTTTAAGCTTTTAACCTTGCGTAACTCCCAAAGGCGTTCCTGTATGGTAGTCGCTCTTATCATGGACACGCACGCCTTCCAGGCGGCTGTTCTCCCACTGCTTAACTGGATTATACCATACTTTCCGTAATCGTGGAAATTTCTGTTTTTCTTCCAGAAATCCTATTTTGTGGACATACAGCACAAGTCACAAAAATATTCTATGATACAGGTAGCTCATCGATGGATTATTCCAATCGAATGACCGGCTTGTATGGGATAGGCTACCCGGTGATGTAGCGCCATGACCTGCGGCGGGGAAATGGAGGAACCCCTAATCGCAACGAGCGTACCAAAGGAAGCGAAACGCCGTTATGAGAGCTGGGGGGCAGGAACGACATCAGGGAGAAACGGCGAAAATGAACATCGAATCGATACCAAAACACAACAACCCGATAGAGCATAGTCTGCCCTACCCGTAATACTACAGGGGATTTCCAGACGGCTTAAAAGCCAGTTTTACCCCGAAAATCGCCACGGAACACGATAATAGAATCTGCTACCCAGCTATTGCGGCTGAAATGGGCGGATTTTTCATTAAGGAGGCACTATGCCGAGAATGTCAAAGAAGATGAAGAAGGAACTTGCTTTCTTCCTCAATGACCAGGAGCGCAGAGCCTACAACGACCTTTGCCGGAAATGCCAACGCGCTTGTAAGCAGAGTTTCAGGGCAGTCATTTTGGACTGCCCTATTATCTTTCCAAACGGCCCAAAACGAAAAGCAAAGGAGGCTACCGATTGAATGGAAGTTGAGTTTATGACCGTAGACACTGCCCTGCTGCCCTGTATGCTGCTGCTGAGAGCCATGCTGCAGCTCCCGATCAGCAGCACCGCCAAAGTCATGTACGCCCGGATGTTGGATATGATTTTCTTATCCGGCATAGAGGATGCCAACGGGATTTTATTTATCCATTTCCCCATTGTGGAGCTGCGGCGGCACTTGCCCGCAGCGCCATGACCGTGAAGCGTTCCCTGAATGAATTGGAGGAGGCCGGACTGATACGGCGGGTACGTCAGGGATTTGGAGAACCCAACGAGATATATGTGCTTATCCCAAACAAGGGGGACAGTCGTCTATGAATGAAAAGTTGGAAAAACTCAATCAAGAGATAGAGAAAACCGAAGCAAGGCTGCGGAGGGCGCAGCACGAAGAAAAGATACTGGAACACCAGAGAAAGAAGTTCACCCGGAAGGAACGGACGCACCGGGTTTGCACCAGAGCCGCCATGCTGGAAAGCTACATTCCCAACACGGAAGCTGTCACGGATGAACAGGTCAGTTTATTCTTGAAGCTGCTGTTCCATCAGGACAGCACCCGTCAGCGTATGGAAAAAGTATTTGCCGGAAACGGCCATTTTGAAGGGCAAGACAAAGGCCGTGAACGGCCATAATCACTTCCAGAGCCGCCGCCCATAAACTGCCCTTCTGGAAGAAAGGCACACTTCTATACATAGCCTAACGGCCATGTACAGAATAGAAGTGCGCTCTGCGAGGCAAAGCGGTGGATTGCAGATGGAGACAACCCTGCCGCCTATGCGTCGCTACGCTCCGTCCAAGGAGCTGCACCCCTTGCGCGGCTTACGCCGCTTACCCTGCGCACCCGCCGAACCGATACACCCGCTTACGCGGCTACATCGGTTCGGCGGGTCTGAAAACCAAAACCGACACCCTAACCGCTCACCGTGAACGCCCCAGAGAACGGTCATTGTTTTACCCATTTTCAGCTAAAGGAGGTCAACCACCATGGGCAAAGAGTTAGACGAGCTTAGGCGGGAGTACGCCGAAAATGAAGCCAAATTGCAGCAATACCAGCACCGGGCTAAGCGGCTGGAACAGCGCAAGCAGTATTATGAAAAAGGCGAGCGGCAGAAACACGTCCATCGCCTTATTACCAGAGGAGCCACCGTGGAGAGCATTGTCCCAGAGGTCGGGGGGCATGGGGAAGCGGAATTTTACCAGCTTGCCGGGCACATCTTCTTCCTGCCCGAAGTGAAAGCCCTGCTTCTATGGGAAGGTATGTAAACGTGTGTTCCTACGCCGGTTCAAGCTGCTTGGTGGCGGCTGTGGCCTTTCTCTTGCTGCCGATTTCGTTCTGCTGGATAAAGTAGCTTCACAAAACAGCTCTTGTGCTTGGCGGTATATTCCGTTACTTGCCGGAGATTGGAGAGGATGCCCGCGGTCAATAGGTCGGTACGGATAAAATGGGCGGTGTAGTCCCCTGTCTGATTCTTGTAACTCTCGCAGGTGTAGCAATCCTGCTGCCGCTTGCCCGTCTGGTATCTCTGCTGATACATCCCATGACCGCGGTCGGCGCAAAACAAAATCCCAGAGAGCAGCACCACTTCATCATAGCAGTTGGGGCGTTTCGCTGATTGCGAAGTTTTTGCACCCGTTTCCGTGTTTCCTTGTTGATAATCGGCTCATGGTGGCTTTCAACAATCACCTGTTTTCAATGCTGTGCTGGGTCTTGTAAGAGGACTTTTCCGTCTTGAAGTTTACCAGACAGTCTGCATATCTTGGTTTTCCGATAGTCGGATAGTAGTCTGGGCATATGATAGGATGGATTTCGCTTTCTATCCCATTTGGTATTCTATGGCGCTCTTGGATGAGTATAGACTGAGCGCGTTTTTAAATAAACTCACAGAGTAGAGCCGCTTTCCCATGAATATCATTACAAACAGGCATTCAGACGTGGTAGTGCATAGATGCCTGTTTGATGATTTATAAGCTGAGTGAAAAAGGGTTGGACCACTGTTGGGCAAGAGCGGTCAGAACGGTTTCGGCCAAGTCGTGGATAACGCTATCCTGAGACACTAGGACATCATCCACGGCTGTGATATCCTCCTTCTGATGAGCCCAAGCAACCGCGGGCTGGGCGAAGCGGGAAATCTTGTCCGCGTCAATGGGCTAACTCAGGTCGGGATAATCCGCCAGTATAGAGGTGTCGGCATAGCGCCAGAGGATTGCCACCAGTTGTTCTCTGGTCACAGTGTCCTGTATGCCAAACATGCCGTTTTCGTATCCGCTGACCGGATTCTCGCTGGAGGACCAGCGAATGGAATCAGCATACGCCACGTCCGGTATGACATCAGCGTAATCCATGGCAAAGTTCACAACAGGCTTACCAGCCTGCGCATATATCATCTGAACCAGTTCGCCGTGGGGGTGCGCAGGATAGGCGGCGGCATAGCCTTCATACCAAGCTATCATCTGGTCACCTGCCTGAATATTCTCCAACGCAATAGTCTCATCCGATCCATGGACAGACAGTGCAGTGTCCTTATCGGCTAAGGTGTGCGACCCACCATTATCGATAGTAATCTTAAAGAAATGTCCTCCGCCTTGTGGAGTTAGGCAGCACCGGTGTCTATGGGGATATCCCAGACCACGGGCAGCAGATTGGGACGACAGAGAACGGGTCTCCACGGCGCTGTGAACACATAAAGGCTCTGCTCCTCCTGCAACTTAGCGGGATCACCAGACGTATGGTTTCCTCTGGCGTTCCACGCGGTTTGCTCCGTGATATTCATGATAACTCGCCATAGCGATCCGAGATCATGTGCAGACGAGTGATAGATCCATCCGTATCTTTGGCGATCGCCTTGATGGTGCCATATATAGAGCGCACGGTTGGGAAGAACCTGCGTCTCATCTGTAACAGTGACTGCGGAAGTAGGGATGGGTTTCTCCTCTGTTGCAATCCCGAAAGTACAAACAGGTCGCAGACTCGCATAAAATCTATGCTTTTGCGTATGGTGGGGTTTCTATACCTGCGATCCTATAAGAACAAAATGAGGCAAAAAAACAACGGGACAAGCCATTTTCAGTAAATTTTGTGATATGCGGGATTAAAAGCGGGATGAACTACGGCGAGATGGCGTTAAAGTGCCGGGTGATTTGCCAGCAGGTGCGTAGTAGGACGCTTTCCTTTGAGCAAATGGAGAAGCTGGCTTGGAGGATCGGCGCGGTTGCCGCAAGAAAGACCAACTTCCCTGCACTGAACTGGAGTGGGCGCAAATCGAAATTGAGCAGCTCAAACATAAGCTGTGTCTGGCGGAAATAGAGGATACTTTGCTAAGATTGAGCGAGTTAGAGAAGAAAGAAAACGCTCAGAAGTAAGACTGCGCTATACTTATAAAGGAATTCAGGATGTCATGCGGAAAGGGGATTTTCCATGCATCCCAAGCTCTATGAGCCGGCTTTTGCTGAATAAGCATCGAATGCATAAAAATGAAAAACATCCAATGGAAAAAAGATCCACTGGATGTAAAAGTTGTTTATCCTTGCTCTTCCAATAAGGAGCAAATAATGAACAGGCACTTCATCGTGCCGATAGAAAATGGCGTGAATACCGCATCCTATGCCCAAAGGTGTGCAAACCCATCCCACAGCTTTTCCATACTGTTGACCAGACTGAGCTTCTCCTCGTCCGGAAGCATTTCGAACGCAGAGAATTCGGCACGACGCATTGTTCTGCCAATATGGCGCCCAGTTTCTCGGCCGCTTTCCGTGAGGGTTACGATTCGGTTGCGTCGGTCGTTGGGGTCAATGCTACGGGTGACCCAGCCGCGTTTTTCCAGACTATCCACCACACTGGTCACAGTCTGCTTGGATAAATGCAGTTCCTTGCTCAGCTCGTTTTGTGTCATCGGTTCGCAATTTTTGTACAGTAGTGTAAGAATATACATGACGTTGGTGGTAACGCCACAGTCTGACGCAATCTTTTCATACGCGACCTCTATCCCGCGCCAGCTTTTATAAAACCTGTCGAACAGATTACTCTCCCGCTCGTCCACTTACCATCACCTCTTCTCAGCATATGTATGTTAGAATAACATATTTGCCGAAGACCGTCAATAGTTTTATACTTTGACATGAAAAAAGGCTAGAAATCGGAAGTGAAGTGGGAGCGCCGTAACCTTTCAGACTGCGTATAATTACGCTGTTTTTGCACAGGGCGGCATGTAAAAAAATCTAGAAAAAATAGAAAGTGCAGAATGACATTTACTAATGCACAAATTAGGGTATGTATTTTTGTTCAAACATACAAATTGCATAAAAGATTGAGGAAGCACTTGATTTTTTTTTGGAATATTTTATAATAGAATCATCCGAGAGCGGACGAACAAAACACGGATAAACCGAATTCGGACGAATTGATTTCATTTCAGAAAGGAAGCATATTTATGGATTTCAAACTGAGCAAAGAGCATCGCGCGCTGCAGGAAAAGGCAAGAGAGTTTACTGAGCAGGTCCTGTTCCCGTACGAGATGGAAGTTGAGGAGAACAACGGTCTGAGTCCTGAGAGCCATAAGTACATTAACGGGCAGGTAATGGAGTGGGGGTTCAACGCTACCAACCATTCCAAAGAGCACGGAGGCACCGGCTACACCTTGTTTGAGCAGGCTCTGATCAGTGAGCAGCTTGGTATGTCCACCGGCGCTATCTGGGACGCTGTTCCGCAGCCGTCTTTCCCGATGAAGTTCGGCACCAAGGAGCAGATCGAAGAGTACCTGATCCCGACCTGTCAGTGCAAGCGCCGCGATGCATATGCAATCACGGAGGCGGACGCTGGTTCTGACCCGACCATGTGCCAGACCACCGCTGTTAAGTGTGACGGTGGCTACAAGATCAACGGCGAGAAGTGGTACGTGACCGTTGGTAACATCGCTGACTACCTGCTGGTTCACACCCACATCGACGGCGACCCGAACAAGGCGACCGTATTCTTCGTAGAGAAGGACACCCCGGGCGTAAGCATTAAGCGCACCCCTGAGTTCACCCACCACTTTGCATTCAAGCATCCGGAATTCCTGTTCGAGGATGTAGTTGTAGATGAGTCCAAAATCCTGAAGGGAATTGGCGAAGGCTTTAACATGACCAAGGATTGGTTTGTGGAAGCACGTCTGGGTATTGCGGCTCGCTGTGTAGGCGGCGCTGAGCGTGTTTTGAAGGAAGCCAACGACTTCGCTGCGAACCGTGTACAGGGCGACCGCGTCATCCGCGATTATCAGGTCATCGAGCATATGCTGGTTGACATGACCATGGACATCATGGCGGCCAAGAGCCTGCTTTATCGTGTATGCTGGGAAATTTCGGGCGATATGGATCGCAAACTGAAGCATGCCCGTGCATCTGCGATCAAACTGTGGTGTTCCGAGATGGTAAACCGTGTAACCGACAAGGGCGTTCAGATTTTGGGTGGCCGCGGCTACATGCGCGAGAATGCTGTCGAGCGTCTGTGGCGTGACCAGCGCGTTGACCGTATCTGGGAAGGCACTTCCGAGATCCAGCGCAACGTCATTGGTGGCCAGATTAAGAAGCGCGGCATCGAGCTCTATACTGGCTGGGCTTACGAGGAGTAATATTTTCCGTGAGGCTTGCTTCTTACAGTAATTAGGAGGTTGCTATGTTCCCTTTAGAAGGAATAAGAGTTCTTGACCTGATGACACTTTCCGGTTACTGCGGGATGGAATTGGCTGATTACGGAGCAGAGGTGATTAAGGTGGAGTCTCCCAGTGGAGACCCGCTGAGAACACTGGCACCATTAAAAAATGGTGCCAGTGTTCATCATGCCTTTCGTGACCGCGGAAAGAAGAGCATAACGCTCGATCTGCGGCATCCGGAAGGGAAGGAGATTTTCAAAAAGCTGGTGGCTACGGCCGATGTTGTTCTGGAAAATTTCCCGCCCAAAACAATGGAAGAGCTTGGGCTCGGATATGATGTGTTATCAGTCATCAAACCATCTCTTGTATACGGACGCATTTCCGCATACGGTTCCACAGGCGACGAAGCGGATACCCCGCAGTTAGATCTGATTGCGCAGGCGAAGAGCGGCGTGATGCATTTTACTGGTTTTCCGGAAAAACCACCCACCCGCATTGGCTTTGCGATATCGGAGCACTACGCGGCTAGCTTCCTTTCCTCTGCTGTGTGCTTGGCGGTTTATCATGCCAGAGAAACCGGCGAGGGGCAGGTAGTGGAAACGACACTTTGTGGCTCGGCTGTTGCCATCACTGAAGATAAGGTTATCACCTACGGCGCGGAGCATGAGGATCCGATGCGTACCGGTAATGCACACCCGCTGATCAACCCTTATGACATCCTGAAATGTAAGGACGGCTATGTGGCGATGGGGATTTCGTCCGACGCTCAGTGGGAAAAGTTCTGTAATGCATTCAACTGTCCGAAGGAATGGACAGAAGATGAAAAATACTGTTCCAATCTGGTGAGGGGTTACCACTATTTCGGTGATCTGCGTGTTAAACTGGAGGATCTATTCTCGGGTTACACGATGCAGGAAATTGCCGATATCTGCGATCAGGCACTTATCCCGGGTACGATGTGCAGTACCACCAAAGAAGCACTGCAGCAGCCGCAGTTGCGTGTAAGAAACATGATTGTTTCTGTGAATGATACCGACCTTGGCGAACTTGAGATGCCGGGCAAGCCGGTCAAGTTCTGCGGAGAGGAAGAGGAGCCGCTGTCTGCGGCGCCCGAAATCGGTGCGCAGAATGAGCAGGTCTATACCTCCCTTGGAATTGATGCCGCGGCGATGGAAAATCTGCATAGAGAAGGCGTCATTTGAACGGTAGTATTGGATAAGCCTGAGATCATGAGTTTGGGGGAGTGAAAAATGAAGAAGGGACCTCTCAAAGGAATTAAAGTTCTTGATTTTTCTCAAGTTCTATCTGCACCGTTCTGTGGCATGATGCTGGCAGACATGGGAGCAGACGTAATCAAGGTAGAGCGGCCCGGAAACGGCGATATTTCCCGTGAATACGGCCCGTATGTCAACGACATCAGCCTATATTTCTGTCAATATAATCGCGGCAAAAAGGGAATTGCAATTGATATGCGTTCGGAAGAGGGCAAGAAGGTTGTCCTTGATCTGGTTGCGCAGGTAGATATTGTCATTGAGAACTTCAAGGCAGGCACGTTGGAAAAGCTGGGGCTCGGCTATGACAAGATGGTGGAAGTCAATCCCAGTCTGATTTACGGATCTATTTCTGGATTCGGTACATATGGTCCGTTGTCCCACCTGCCGTGTATGGATATTATCGCTGCTGCCCGAAGCGGTCTGGTTGCGCAGAGTGGTCAGGCGGGCGATGCCCCTATTAAGCCTGGTTTTTCCATGTGCGATACATGGGCGGGGTTGCAGATGATGCGAGGCCTGTCGATGGCGTTGCTGTATAAGCAGAAGACCGGCAAGGGGCTTCGCGTTGACATCGCAATGCTCGATTGTGCGTTTTATATGTGTGAAGCTCCTGTCCTAGAGCATTCGGCGACCGGCAAGTTCACCGAAAAGTCCGGCAACCATTATGTCTGGTATGCGCCCTATGGCGAATTCGCTGCCAAGGACGGCAATGTTGTCATTGCCGTGAGCAGCGAGGGGGAGTGGAAAACCCTCTGCTATACGCTTGGGGTGGATGATCTGGCGGCGGATCCGAGGTTCTGCAATAACGAACTGCGTGTGCAGAACAGAGATGCGCTGATCGTGGAACTGGAAAAAGCAACAGGTGCAATGGGAAGATATGATGTTGAAAACAAACTCCATGAGGCTGGCGTACCCGCTGCTGCGGTGCAGTCGCTTCAGGAGTTTGACAATAACCCGCAAACAAAAGCACTGAATGTAATTACCCAGATCAATCAGCTTGGCGTAGGGGAATACACTGTGACCAATACGCCTATCCTCTTCAGCGAGACTCCGGTAGATCCGGACGCTTCGACGGCCGGATTCCCTGGTGCGAACAGCATCGAAATCTTGAACAGCCTTGGCTATGATCAGGAGAGGATCGACAAGTTGCTCGCAGAGGGTGCAATACACCAGGCAGGTTGATGATCTATCAAAGGTAAAACGATCCATCTGATATTCATGGCCTGGTGTATACAAGGACATTGAACGTTGGATGGATTCTGTTTTGAAGGGGATTTTGTTGTGGAAGCTGTTGAACTGATTTCTCCGGACAAGGAAAAATGCGTAAAATGCAATGCCTGTGTGGATATCTGTCCGATGCGTGTCATCGGCGTGGATGAAGAGGGCTATCCGCATGCGGTTGGAAAAGCGTTTTTGACGTGTATTAACTGCGGCTATTGTGTGGATGTCTGCGCTCCAGGTGCATTGAAACACAAGGTCCGTAAGCGTTCGGCTAATTCTGCTGCCGCGCTGCGTGCGGCAGTAAAACGCCTGAACAGATCCAGAGAATACAGAAAAAAGCGAGGAGAGCCATAATGAGGCGTGATTGCTTTTACTTTTGCCCTCCGTTTCGTGTTCGCTACGGCGAGGTAGACCAGCAGGGCATTGTTTACAACGGTAATTATGTTGCATATACCGACTTGGCGTTTGAGGAATTCCTCCGTTCCAAGGGATACTCCTACCGAGAACTGGCAGAAAAGCATGACTCTGAGGTATGTCATAAAAAGTCTACCTATGAATTTGTTTCCAGCGCATATGCGGGCGACATGCTTGAAGTTGGTATCAGCAAGATCAAAATCGGCAAGAAAAGCTTTACCATACAGTTTGAGATCTATCATCAAGGTGAGGATGACCTGATCCTCCTGTGTGAGTCGGTATATGTAGGCTATGATGTGGAAAACCGCACCAGCCGCCCGATTACTGACTTGATGAGAGCGCTTTTGAGCTCGTAAAACCTACCACCGTTATGAGGAGGCGAAATAGGAAGATGGGTAATGACTCCAAAAAGAATAAAAACGCTGATGTAGAAGTAGGCTTGATTATTGTTAGCGTAGCCATACTGGTTGCATTTATCATCTGTATGGTTGTGAATGCGGAAGGAACACTCAACACGATCATGAACTTCTTTAATGTCATGATAGATGCGCTGGGGCCGTTTTTCCTGCTGGTTGCGTTTATTTCTTTTCTGGTATCCCTTTATCTGGGCTTTGGCAAATATGGCAAGATCCGCTTGGGTAACTGCAAGCCGGAATACTCGAACTTTAGCTATTTTGCTATGATGCTGCTGGCGTCTCTGGCGTCTGCTGCACTGTACTGGTCGTTCGTAGAATGGGCGAGTTACTACCAGGCACCCGGCCTTGGCATGGAGCCGCAAAGCCTGGAAGCGCTCGAGTCCTCGCTGGCGTACCAGTTCTTCCACTGGGGCTTTGTCAACCAGTCCCTGTATACGATTGCCGGCGTGGCGATCGCTTACGGTGTGTATGTCAGAAAACTCCCTTCTTTCCAGACGAGCGCGGTATGCTGCGCAATGCTGGGCAAAAAGGTCAAGGGGAAGTCTATCATCGGCAAAGTGATCGACTTTCTGGTCATCTTTGGCATTCTGGGTGCGCTCAGCTCTTCGCTGGGTCTTGGTGTACCGCTGGCAACTTCTGGCCTGAATACGCTCTGGGGTATCGAGGCGACGCCGGCTGTTCAGATTGGCGTTATCGTATTCATCGCGCTGGTTTATACGTTTACCTCTTTCCTCGGCACGAAGAAGGGTATGCAGACGATCAGTAATATCGCTTCTGTCGTGTGTATCTTCTTCCTGCTGTATGTACTGTTTATGGGGCCAACGACGTTCATCTTCAAGAATATCGTCAACTCTCTGGGCTATCTGATTCAGGATCTGCCGCGTATGGCGCTGTTCACCGACCCGATCGCGAATACAGGCTTTGCAGAAAGCTGGACGATTTACTTCGTTGCTTTCTACCTGAACTATGTTGCAATGATGGGTATCTTCATTGCGAAGGTTTCCAAAGGCAGAACCATCCGTGAGATTGCAATCTACACCATTTTTATCATGTCCTTCGGCGGCATGTGCATCTTCGGCATCGACGGCAGCTTCTCGATTTATGCACATACCCAGGGTATGGTTGACGTAACCGGCCTGGTTGCAAGCGGTATTGGTGATGCAGCGATTTATGAGATTTTGAAGGCTCTGCCGCTGGGCTCGACACTTCTACCGTTCCTGATTTTGGTGCTGATCGTCGGTTTCGTCGCGCCGTCCATGGACTCCGCTTCTCTGGCTTTGGCGGAAACCGTAACCAAGCGCGGTACGCCGAAGATGGCGCTTCGCATCTTCTTCTGTGTGCTGCTGGCGATCATCCCGATGTCTGTACTGCTGGTTGGTGCTTCGTTCGACTCGATCAAGTACATTGCGATTATCATTTCCGCCCCATTCCTCCTGATTCTGGCCGGTATGATGCTTGGCCTGTTAAAGTGGCTGAAGGAAGACGAGCGCAGCGGTCTCCATGCGGAGATCATAGCGATCAAGGAAGCAGAGGACAGAGAGGGAACGATTGAAGAAAACGCTAATGTGCGAGGGGCCTTGCAAGAAGCGAGCGAGTGTGAGATAATAGAAAAGAAGGTTTAATCCTTTCCTAAATACTTTGTAAGTACAATAGGCATGCGGTGTTTTCCGCATGCCTATCTGTGCGAAAGCAGTCAGGGAGATGTAAACACAACATGGCAAGAGATTTATATTATGGCGATCAAGCTAGAAAGCGTCTGCAAGCGGGCATGAATCAGCTGGCAGACGCAGTAAAAACTACCATCGGCCCCAAGGGGCGCAATGTTATGGTCGCCGGCTTCGGTGACAGGGTTTTCGTTACAAACGAGGGATCGGCCGTTGTCAAGGACTTCGAACTGGCCGATATCACGGAAAATCTTGGCGCGCAGATGCTCAAGCAGGTTGCAGAAAAGACCAACGAGGCCGTCGGCGATGGTACCTCGACTGCGATGCTGCTGACGCAGGCGATTATCCGCGGAGGCACTCGCAATATGGCGGCCGGCGTGAACCCGATGGGGCTTCGCCGGGGCATTCAGGGTGCAGTGAATGCGGCTGTGCAGTCGATCGGCGAAAGCGCATACTTGCCGAAGGGCAAGGAGGATATTGTGCAGGTCGCTTCGATCTCCGGTGCGGACCGCCAGACTGGAGAGATTCTGGGAGAGATCATGGATCAGGTGGGTCAGGATGGCGTCATTACCATTGAAGATTCGCAGACTATGGATACCTCCTTTGAGATTGTGAAGGGCAGCCAGTTTGACAAGGGATACCTTTCAGAGTACATGGTTACTGATACGGAAAAGATGGAGGCTATGCTGGAGCATCCCTATATCTTGTTTACGGATAAGAAAATCAGCAGTTTGGGTGATATTATCCCAATTTTGGACAAGGTCGCGCAGTGCGGCAGAAAGCTGCTGATTGTTGCAGAGGATGTGGAAGGTGAAGCGCTTAAGGCTTTGGTGATCAATAAGCTACAGGGTGCAATTGACTCGGTTGCGGTGCGTGCGCCTGGCGTGGGGGAGCGCAAAAAGGCGCTGGTGGATGAGTTGGCTCTGCTCACGGGCGCGACCGTCGTTCGCGAAGAGACCGGATATGATCTGAAAAAGGCGACGGTAGATATGCTTGGCGAGGCGGAGAAGGTCACTGTCCGCAAGGACCGGACCATTATCGTCGGCGGTGCAGGCGACAAGGCAGCGATTGCGGAGGAGATAGAAAAGCTCCGCCGTATGCTGGCTGAGGCGAAAGATGAATTTGCAGTGGATCGTGCGCGGGAGCGTCTCGGCAAGCTGGCAGGCGGCGTTGCTGTCATTCGTGTCGGCGCGGCATCCGAACTCGAACTGAAAGAAAAGAAGGCGCGCGTTGAGGATGCTCTCAATGCTGTCCGCGCCGCGCTTGCGGAGGGTATTGTTGCCGGTGGAGGTGTTGCGTTCTGTAATGCGATTCCTGCGGTGCGCAAGTATGCGCAGCAGCTTACCGGCGATGAGCTTTCCGGCGCACAGGTTGTGATGGAGGCGTTAGAGGAACCCATGCGCCAGATTGCGCAGAATGCCGGATTTGACAGCGGCGTGGTTGCCTCGGAAGCAGTAAAGCAGGGAAATGGCGTTGGCTTGGATGTCATCACCGGAGAGTTTGTCCGCATGGCAGAGGTAGGCATTGTTGATCCGGCCAAGGTGACAAAGCTGGCGCTGAAGAACGCTGCTTCCATGGCGTCGGTATTCCTGACGACCGAGGTGGATGTCATCGACCCGATTGACGAGGCATGGCTACGTTCGGGCGGCAAGACCAGAGAAGAATCCAACAAGAAGGTTTACTAAGACCGAACAAAAACGTTTCTGGTAACCGTCAAGTAATCGGACGGATTGATAAACGGATTGATAAATAGTGTGGCGAGTTCGATAGTGTACCCATATTCCCGCTTCTTGGCCAATGGAAGCATCTTCCTCCAGACGTTTGTAGAGGAGTAAGACGCCGTCTTTTCCCAAATAGAAGGCTTTCATGCGGTCTCTGCGCCGGCCACAAAAAAGGAACAGCGTATTGGTGAATGGATCAAGTTCGAATTGCTGCTGCACCAGAGCCGCCCGCCCGTCAATCCCTTTTCGCAGATCCGTATATCCAACTGCAAGGTATAGCTCCATTGAAGTCACTGAGCATGAATCCCCCCTGCACAACGTCTCTACTAAAACTGCATCCGCTCTTGCGTAAATCTCTATTTCAGTACCTCTTATGCGGAGCGTGGCAACCGCCTCTTTTGATATCTCCGTTTGTGGTTCTGATGCTGACGACAACTGCGGCATCGGAAAGGCTTCTACCGGCGGCAATTCTGCAAAGCAAATCCACCGCCCCTCGTTTGAACCCGTTTGGCTTCCTATCAGCCGGTTCAAAACTTTTCTCTGCGACCTGTAGAACAGGCCGGTTGTGATTTGCCGTCCTGTGCAGAATTCCACTATACTCTGCACGCTTTGCCTTTATTCAGTGATGATTACTGCCACCTGTTCATGTTGGCCTCGGCTTTTGCCTCCCTCACCGTCATAATGTCCCCACTTTCCCATCACTGTCGTCACTGACGTATGTCATGGGGACATTATCGTACTCCCTCCACTATTTATCAATCCGTCCGATTACCTGACGGTTACTGCGATAAAATCAAGCGTACGCTGAAAATGAGATTCAGCAGATGTAAACACAGCGGGCCGCGGTTTTTTTATCTGGCCCGCTGCCTTTTCAACAAGACAATATTTCAAAAATTCTGCCGGTGTCATAATCGCCGGATTTTTACGCCAGATCCTAAAAAAACTTTATCGCCGGTAAGGAGTACATCGGCCTTTGCCTCAATCGCCGCCCGCAAAATAGGGCGGTCATTTACATCCCTGATTTATGTTTCCGACACGTTTTCATCTGTCGGGAACAGGACTAACGCCAAAGTCAGCAAGGCAACCGAAAGTCTGCAAATAAAACCTGTAAAGCATTGTTAAGAGGGAATTAAAAGAAACAGCAAATAAAAATGGGTATGACAAAAAAGACATCTGCAAAGTCTGCAAATAAAAAGTCAATAGGGGGAATGGAGAAAATGATGAAAAGAAAAAGGGCATACCCAAAGCGGCCAGATGGTAAAATGCGCTGGCCAGATAGGAAGATATGTATCAAGG
>NZ_JACOPL010000018.1:0-32721 GCF_014287995.1 Agathobaculum faecis | reverse complement strand
ATCGCGTTATCCACCGGATTCTCCACCTTTTCCCCAAAGCTGTACAGGTTCAGGTGCAGCTTCCGCAGGGACTCGATATATTGGTCTTTGGTCATCATATCGATCAAGTATCCTTTCTTGTTTGATAAATATCGGTACAAAAGGTGTATGGAAGATGTTATGATCCGATCTGGACAAGCACCTTGAATGCATCCTTGTGCGTCTCCGCATAGTCGAACGCGTCCGCGACCGCGTCAAAGGGAAATACCTTGCTGATCAGCAGGTCGAGCGCCTCGTCCAGCATGCCGGAGGAAACCAGATTGACCGCGCAGGAGAAGGCATATTGGCTGTGGATACGTACCCCCTGTACGCGCAGCTCCTTGGCGAACAGCTTGCCGGTATCCACCGGATAAGGCTCGCGCGTCATGGCGATCTGGACGATGGCGCCGGTATTCTTGGTGTAATCGACGCAGTTGGTGATAGCGGAGGGGACGCCGGCGGCCTCAAAGCTGACGTCGTAGGGCTTGCCGCCGTTCGCGGCGAGCAGCTTGGCCGCGAAATCGTGGTCGAGCGGGTTGAGGGCGATGCAGCCGAGCTTTTCCGCCAGCACGCGCCGGCTTTCCACGACCTCGGAAACGACCACCCTGCGCGCGCCCGCGGCCTTGGCAACGCAGGCGATGAGCTGGCCGATCGGGCCGCCGCCTACGATGAGCGCGCTTTCCCCGATCTTCAGGCCGCTCATGCGCACGTCATGGACCGCCACCGCGAGTGGTTCGATCAGGGCTGCCCGCCGCAGGTCCACACTTTTGGGGACGCGGTACATCTTTCTGGTTTTTACGCGCACATATTCGGCAAAGCCGCCGTCCGCGTGTACGCCGATGATCTTCAGATGCTCGCAGACGTTGTCCTCGCCCTTGGCGCAGGCGTCGCAGCGTCCGCAGGTCAGCAGCTCCTGCGCGACGACCGTGTCGCCCAGCTCAAAACCCTCGGCACCCTCCCCACTGATCTGCACCAATTCTCCGACGAACTCGTGGCCGGGTACCAGCGGGAACACCGCCGTGGGATGGTGGCCGTTAAACACATGGATATCCGTGCCGCAGATACCGATGTACTGCACCCGTATCAGCGCCTCGCCGCTTTCCAGCTCCGGACGGGGGATCTCAGTTAGGTGCATTTTGAGAGGCTCTTCAATAACCAATGCTTTCATATAACAGCCTCCTTACCGTGCTTTTCGGGCGATTGCTTTTTTCGCCGCTTCCACAATATAGGGTGCGGTCAGGCCGAAGCGGTCGGCCAAGTAATCCACTGGCCCAACCTCGCCAAATTCATCGTGTACGCCGACCATCTCGAGGGGTGCGGGCTGGTTTTGGCACAGGATCTCGCACACCGCGCTGCCCAGGCCGTTGATGATATTGTGGTTTTCCGCAGTCACGACTGCGCCGGTCTGCGCGGCCGCCGCGATGATTGCCTGCGCGTCGATCGGCTTCCAAGTGAAGATGTTGAGTACGCGGGCGCTGACGCCCTGTTCCTGCAGCGCGGCCGCCGCCTTGAGCGCTTCCGCGACGCAGAAGCCGGAGGCGATGATCGTGACATCCGTTCCCTCGCGCAGCAGCACGGCTCTCCCAATATCGAAAGTCGCGCCGTCATGGAAGACACGGACCGTTGTCTTCCGGACGAGGCGCATGTAATGCATGCCGTAGACGCCGGCAATCTGTCGCATCAGATCCCGCAGCATAACGGTGTCCACCGGCTCCAGCACGGTCATGGTCGGTATGCCGCGCATGATGCCCATATCCTCAAACGGCATATGCGTGCCGCCGTTGAGCGCCGCCGTGATGCCGGGGTCCGAGCCGACGATCTTGACATTGAGCTTTGCGTAAGCGCCGGATACAAAGATCTGGTCGCACGCGCGGCGTGTTGCGAACGGCGCAAACGTATGCGCGAACGGGATTTTGCCGGCCGCGGACAGGCCCGCGGCCACGCCCATCATATTCGCCTCCTGGATGCCGCAGTCTACGGTCTGCTCGGGAAATGCCTTGGCGAAGGGCTTTGTACCCATCGCGCCCATCAGGTCCGCGTCGAGTACCATGATGTCCCGATTCTGCCCGGCCAGCTCCATCAGTGTGTCACAGAAGACCGAACGCATTTCCACGGGGTCGTTGCTGAGCTTTTCTTCTAACTGAAATTGCATAAGTCTATCCTCCTGCGGACTTAATACGAGTCGATCGTAGACTGCATTTCCGAGAGCGCCTCTTCCAGCTCCTCCGCTGTCAGGCCGCGGCTGTGGCTGCCCACCTGGCCGGCGGATTTGCTCCAGCCGTTGCCCTTGATCGTATGCAGCACGATCATGGAGGGCTTATCCGACTGCGCCCTGGCGTTTTCGATGGCCGTGTTGATCGCCGCAACGTCGTGGCCGTCCGCCTCCTGCGCATACCAGCCGAATTCGCGGAATTTGGCGGTGATATCGCCCAAGGCACAGACCTCGTCGGTCGTACCGTCGAGCTGCAGCTTGTTGTAATCGACAAAGGCGATCAGGTTGGAGAGCTTGCGCTGGGCGGCGAACAGCGCCATTTCCCAGACCTGCCCTTCGTCGATCTCCCCGTCGCCGAACACGGCGAACACGCGGTTATCCTTGTGGTCGAGCCGCAGCGCGAGCGCAATGCCCGCGGCGGCCGAGGCGCCCTGGCCGAGCGAGCCGCAGGTCATATCAACGCCGGGGGTTTTCGTCCGGTCGACATGGCTGGGCAGGTTGGTGTGCGGGCGGTTGAGCGTTGCCAGCTCGGACACGGGGAAAAAACCCTTGAGCGCGAGCGTGGCGTACAGCGCCGGACCGGCGTGACCCTTGGACAGCACCAACCAGTCACGCCCCTCCCAGCGGGGGTTTTTAGGCTCGTAGCGCATCTGATTGCAGTACAGAACGGAGAGCAGGTCGGTGATGGACAGCGAGCCGCCCAGATGCCCCACGCCCAGGCCGGCGATCATTTTTACGACCTCCATCTGCACCTGCTTGGAAAATACCTTCATTTCCCGAATTTTTTCGGCACTTAACATAATGATCTCCTTCGGTTTTCAGGGATTGTTTTGGTCAACCGTCTAAGAACTTCTTTTCCGGCCCGGGCGGCGAGTAGATCCAGAGCAGCCGGAGCTGCTCCGCGCCGGTGTTGCGGAACTGGTGCGGCTCTCCTTTTTCGATCGCGATCAGGTCGCCCTGCTGCACCTGCACCTCCTGCCCTGCGATCCGGCCTGTGCCGGTCCCATGGACGACGAAGATCAGCTCCTCGCTGTCCGGATGCGCGTGCTCCTCATGCACCTGACCCGGGTCGATCAGGGCCATGCCGCAGCCGTAGGCGTCCCGTCTGGCGGGCGAATAGGGCGAGGCGAACAGCTTGATCCGCCGCTCGTTGATGGTGCCGGGGTTGATGACCTTTCCTTTTACGCTGTCAACAGTGAATTTGAGCATAGGCTATCGGCTCCTTTCCGTCCGGTCAAATGCCCAGGTATGCTTTCTTCAGGCTTTCATCCTGCAGCAGCTTTTTGCCCACGTCCTGCATGACGACCGTGCCGTTCTCAATGACATAGCCCCAGTCCGAGATGGACAGCGTCTTACCGACGTTCTGCTCCACAATCAGGATCGCGGTGCCGCGGTCGCGGATCATCTCGATGGTCTGGAACATTTCGGTCACCAGGATCGGCGCGAGGCCCCAGGAGGGTTCGTCCATAATCAGCAGCTTGGGGTTGCTCATCAGTGCGCGGGCCATGGCGACCATCTGCTGCTCGCCGCCGGAGAGCGTACCGGTGAGCTGCCGGCGCCGCTCGAGCAGGCGCGGGAAAATCTGGAACATCTCTTCCTTGTTTTCCTTGCGGCGCTTGCGGGACTCCTTGGTGCAGGAGCCGATGTCGAGATTGTCCTCCACCGTCATGTTGGGGAAGAGCTGGCGGCCCTCCGGCACCAGGCAGACGCCTTTTTGCATGATCTTGTCGGGGGAGAGGCCGTTCAGCTTTTCGCCGTTGTATTCCGCCGTGCCGCTGGTGAGCGGAATCAGGCCGGTGATCGCCTTGATGAGTGTGCTTTTGCCGGCGCCGTTGCCGCCCACGATCGCGACGATCTGATTGTCCGGCACCTCCAGCGAAATGCCGTGGACAATTTCACCGCCGTTGTAGCCGGTGCGTAAATCGCTAATTTTCAGCATTGTCAAAATCCTCCCCCAAATAGGCGCTGATCGCACGCTTGTCGTTGGCGACCTGCTCGGGCGTGCCTTCCACCAGCTTTTCGCCCCGGTGCAGGATGTAGATTTTGTCGCACAGGGACATGATCGTCTTAATATCGTGCTCGATGATCAGGATGGTAACGCCCGCGTCGCGCACCTTGCGGCAAGTGTCGACCAGCTCGAGCTTTTCCTGCGGGTTGCAGCCGGCCATGACCTCATCAAGCAGAATAAGCTCCGGACCGACCGCCAGCGCGCGGGCGATCTCCAGCTTTTTCTTGTCCACAGTGGTCGTGTTGTTGGCGATCATATCCAGATCGCAGGTCATGCCGACCAGACCAGCAACCTCACGCGCCTTCTGCTCCACCTGCCTGGCGTTGGTGGTGTGCAGGAACGCGCCGACCATGATGTTCTGCAGCACGGTCATGTCGCCGAACGGCTTTGTGACCTGGAAGGTGCGCGCAAGCCCCATCCTGGCCATGTCCTCGGTCCTGGCCTCGGTGATATCCTGGTCCTTGAAATAGATTTTGCCGCTGGTCGGGTGGTAGTAGTTGGCGATCATATTGAACAGGGTGGTCTTGCCGGCGCCGTTGGGGCCGATCAGCCCGACGATCGCGTTTTTCTCAATCTCGCCGGAAAAATCGTTTACCGCTGTCAGGCCGCCGAACTGCTTGGTCACATGTTCCATTTTAACGATTACTGACATTTTCTTATCCCTCGCTTCGTACATATTTGCGCGGTGCCTTTGCCGGCGGCGGTTATTTGGACGCCGCCTTGGACTGTTTCCTCTTTCCATGCGCGCCGAACAGCTTCTCCTCGATCCACTGCGCCGCCTTTACGACATATTCGCACAAACCGTGAGGCATAAAGTAAACGACCAGCATCATGATAACGCCGTACAGGAATAGGTTCAGGCCGGACATCGTACCCGCGAAGGTGGCGGACAGGTATTCCGACAGGGGGACCAGCACGACCGCGCCGATCACGGGACCCATAACGGTGCCTTGCCCGCCGATCAGGGCGATCAGGGCGATCTGTACCGCCAGGTCGTAGCCGAAAATGCGGTCCGGACCGATGTAACGGAAGTACTGGGCATAGAAAGTACCGGCTAGGGAGATCATAAAGCAGCTGATGCCCATGGCGATCAGCTTGTACTTGGTCACGTTGATGCCCAGGCTCCGCGCGGCGTCGTCGTCGCTGCGGATCGCGACCAGATAATACCCGAGCTTGCTTCTGGACATTTTCCAGGTGACAAAAACGCCGATGGCCAGCAGGATAAACGCAACATAGTAGTAGCCCAGCTTGCTGCGGAACTCATACATAACGGCCTGATAGCCCGTCTGGGTCAGCGACCAGCCGGAGCCGCCCTTGAGCGGGATTGGGCCGAGGTTTTCCGTGTTCAGGACAAAGGTGCCGAATATTTCGCAGATCGCGATGGAGGCGAGCGTGAAATACGGACCCTTGAGGCGGAAAGTCGGATAGCTGATGACAACGCCGATCAGCATGGCGACCGCCGCGCCGATCAGCATGCCGATCCAGGGGGAAACACCCTTGGTTTCCAGGAGGATCGTAGAGATATAGCCGCCGATGCCCATGTAAACCGAATGGCCGAGCGACATCGTGCCGGCGTAGCCGCAGATCAGGTTCCAGGCGACCGCTGCAAATGCATAGAAGCAAACCAGGATCAGGATGCTCTGCATATAGGTGTTTGCCAGCAGCGGCGCGACAAGAAAGCACAGCGCTGCCAGCCAAACGAAAAATTTACCCTTAAAAATAGAATTTCCTTTATAGCTCATATCTCGCATCCCTCACTTTTTCTTGCCCAGCAAACCGTCCGGCTTGATGACCAGAACGATCAGGAAAAGGATAAACGACAGCATGGACGCCATGGTAGAGGTGATAAACTGCGCGCCGACCTGCTCGATCAGGCCGAATATCAGGCCGCCGATGATCGCGCCGGGGATGCTGCCCAGGCCGCCCAGCACAACGATCATGAACGACTTTGTGCCGAACACATTGCCGACGGAGGGGGAGACCAGGTAAAACGAGGCCATGCAGGCGCCCGCAATGGCAAGCGCCGCGGTACCCAGACCGAACGCGATGCCGTAGGTCGTATGTACATTGACGCCGCACAGCGCCGCTGCGTCACGGTTCTGGGATACCGCGCGGATTCGCTTGCCCAGTTCGGTGCGGTTGATGATGAACCACAGGATGCCCGCGACGACAAAGGCCAGCACGAAAGAGATGATGCGCGAATACTGCGTGACGAATTTTCCGTCGAACAGGCGCGCGTAATTCGAATAAGCCCAGGTGTTGAGCGTTTTATAGCGCGAGGTATAGATCATCAGGTAAAGGTTTGCGATCGCATAGTCCAGGCCGATCGTGAACAGCATAACGCTGGTCGGTTCGAGCACGCTGGCGCGCTCGCGGATGAGCAGCGGACGGATGACAACCTTCTGCAGCAAAAAGCCGATCACAAAGAACAGGGGCGCGATGACGATCATGGCTAAAAACGGATCGACATCATACCGCGTGAACAGCTCGTAATACGCATAAGCCGAGGCCATCAGCATGGCGCCGTGCGCGAAGTTGATGATGCGCACCACGCCGAAGATGACGCTCAGGCCGACCGCGATCAGGCCGTATGCCCCTCCCAGGATCAGCCCGTGCAGAATGGACAAAAACAAATTGTTCATAACCTATTTCCTTTCCTCTGTAATTACCGCCTCGATACAGTTTGCAGAGCGTTGTAAAGGGCGTATGGCTGGAACGGGTATGCCGAAAGGATAACGCCGAAAACGGCGCAGCGGAGGGGCGGGAAGGCTTCCCGCCCCAGGCCGCCGCCGTATTGGCATGGAGCTGTTTCCGTACAGGGAAAGTCAGCGCTCGCTGAACGCGGGGATGGGGAGGACCGCCGTGCCGCCGGAGCTGTGCTCAGCCGGATAAAGGGCGACAGGCTCGCTGTTCTGGTACTGGACGATCGTGCCGCCGGTCGGGCCGCCGCCAAAGGTGTTCTGGCCCTTTTCGTCAAAGACGATGGCGCTGTAGCCGGAGAGCAGCGCGCGCTCCTCGTCGCTGTTCTGGATGTTCAGGTTAGCGATCGCGTCGCGCAGGGCCTCCGCGTCCGTGGTACCCGCGGATTCGAGCGCATAGTAGGCGACATAGGCCGCGGTCCAGCCCTGGGCGAAGAACGAACTCATTTCATAGCCGTAGGTATCCTTGCACTGCTGGGCGACTTCCTTGATCCATTCCTTGTTCTGGACGCCGGACATGTCCCAGTCCTCCTGGACGAACGTGTATTCATAGACTTCGGGGCTGACGGATTCATAGAACGCGGAGTCCTGCCAGCCGCCGCCGACCGACCAGATACCGTAGGGCAGATCAACCTGGTTGGCGTACATTGCATTGGCGAATACGATGGCGTCATCGGTATAGAACGAAACGTTGCACACGTCCGCGCCGGATTCCTTGATCTTGAGCACTTGGGAGGTCATGTCCGCCTGGCCGTTGGTCACAGGCTCGTCAAGCACGCAAGTCCAGCCGCGCTCGTCTGCCAGCTCTTTCCAGATGCGGGCGTTATCCGAACCCCAGTCTGTGTTTTCATAAATCAGAGCGTAGGTCAGGGTATCCAGATTATATTCCTTACACACCTCGTCAAGCGCGACAATCATCTCCTGCACGTCGAACGTCGCGGTGTTGTTGATACGGTATACATAATCGTAGCCTCGCTCGGTCACGTCTGTCGCAACACCGCCCTGGGAGATAAATGGGATGGAGTATTTCTGGGCGACTTCAGATGCGGAGATACAGCAGGTGCTGTTATACGCACCGATGATTAGGGATACATCATCGTCCGTGATCAGGCGCTCGCATGCGACCGAAGCCTGGTCAGCCGCAGTCTGCGTATCCGCAACGACCAGCTCGATCTGTGCGCCGTCCATCGACTTGATGCCGCCGTTGGCATTGATCTCCTTGATCGCGGCCTCGGCTCCGTCCGCATGCTGCTGGCCGATGGTTGCGGAACCGCCGGTCAACGGCCACAGGCTGCCGATCTTGACAACGTTGCCGCCTGTGGATGGCGTGTCCTGCGCGTTGGCGTCGGAGGTGTCCGCGCCGTTCCCGCAGCCCACAAGGCTGAGGGCAAAGGTGAGGGACAGGCCCAAACTGATCAATCGCTTAACTCTTTTCATTTTTCTTCCTCCTTAGTGTGTTGGGATTTTTTATTTGCAGCAGCTACACAAAACAGCTCACTCTTTCTTCTCACCGCCTCTCTTCCGTAGCCGCCAACAAATATTTCAAACCTATTTTCCGGATGTACCCGTCAAAGGCCTGTTCCCAGTCCTCCAGACGGTATATGTTGCTGATCAGCGGCTTGAGGCTGATCTTTTTCTGCCCCAGCAGTTCGAGCGAGCGGATCCACCACTCGGTTTTTTGGGCATAGGTTCCGTAAACGGTCAACTCCTTGAGCGTGATCAGGTTCATATCCAACGTGGTGGGCTTGCCCGTCAGGCCGACTTGCACATACCGGCCGCCCTTGCGCACGGCGCGCAGACCCATCTGGATCGCAGGGCCGGCGCCGGAGCAGTCGAACACGACATCCGGCCCGTAGGGCGGGCAAAGCGCGGCGATCCGATCTTCCGCATCCGGCCGGTCGGAAAAGACCGCGGCGCAGGCGCCAAGCTCTTTGGCCAGCTCCAGCCGCTCGGCGTCCACTTGGGTGCCGGCTATCACGACCCGCGCGCCCGCGCTGGCTGCGAGCTGCAGGCACATCAGGCCGATCGCGCCCGGGCCGGTGATTAGCACCTTGTCACCCGGCCGTAGGCCGCCGAACTCCAACACGCCCTGCGCGCAGCAGGCGAGCGGCTCGGTCATGGCGGCCTCCTCCATGCTGACGCCCTGCGGGATGCGGTGCAGGTTTTTCGCCGGCACCACCACAAGCTCTGCCATCGCGCCGTTGACCGCGCTGCCGATGGACTGCTTTTCCGGACACAGGTTTTTGTGGCCGGTCTGGCAATAGGGGCAGATGCCGCAGGTGTGGTAATAGGTTTCGCTCACGACCCGCTGCCCGATCCAGGCGGGATCGACGCCCGCGCCGACGGATTCCACCACACCGGACAACTCATGCCCCATCGTTACGGGCGGGTTGGTGGGGTAGCCCCCGTCGCCGCTGAAAATATGGATATCCGTGCCGCAGATGCCGCAGTAGGAGACGCGGATGCGGACCTGGCCGGCTTGGGGGAGCGGTGGCTCGACCTCCATCAGCCGGACCTTTTTCGCCCCGCTTTCGTAATTGACGACTGCTTTCATGGTTCCACTCCTTGCTCTCCGTTCGGGTACAGCAGGATCTTGATGCCCTTGCTGCCTTGCATTTCCTCAAAGCCGCGCTGCCAGTCTTCCAGATCGTAGCGGCTGGTGATCAGATGGTCGACCTGCACCTTGCCGCTGGCCATCAGCTCGATCGCCATTTCCCAGTTGTGGTATTGGTGGCCGAACGTGCCGACAATTTGTAGCTCCTTTGCGGTCAGCAGGGAGTAATCGATGGTCAGCTCGGGCTTGGTCAGGCCGAGCTGGATGAACGTGCCGGCCTTTTTGACTGCCTTCATGGCCTGCCGTATCGCAGGCTCCGCACCGGTGCAGTCCACGGCGACGTCAAAGCCCCTGCCGCCAGTCAGCTCCTGCATCGCTTCGTCGGTCAGTCGGGTCAGTGTCACGTCGATACCGGCGCGTCGGGCGGCATCTAGCCGTTCCTGATCCTGCGGCAGACCGACGAGCACGGTTTTCGCGCCGCACGAGCGGGCGGCCTGCGCCACAAGCTGTCCGATCGCGCCCGGCCCCATGACCAGCACGCGGTCGGCAGCGGTAAGCGCCGTATGGTCGAGCAGGCCGTGCAGCGCAACGGCGAACGGCTCGCACAGAGCGGCCTTGTCAAAGTCCAGGCTGTCCGGTATCTTGTGGACAATGCCCTGCCGCACAGCGATGTATTCCGCCATGGCGCCGTTGACGCCGTAGCCGATGGAAAGCCGCCTGTCGCACATCAGTTCCCGACCGCTGCGGCAATAAGCGCATTTCCCGCAGACGACCTGTGCGGTCTCGCTGACCACGCGGTCGCCCGGCTGCAGACCGGTGACGTTGCGGCCAAGCCCAACGACCACGCCGGAATACTCGTGGCCCAGGATGACGGGCGGGTTGCTCCAGGTGGTGCCGTGCCATATCTTGATATCCGTGCCGCAGATACCCGCCGCGGCCACGCGGATGAGGACCTCGTCCGGCCCCGGTACGGGGCGCTCGGTTTCGCGCAGCGCGACATGGCCCGCGCCGGACTCCCATTTCATCAATGCTTTCATGCTTCTGTTCCCCTTTTGCTGTCCAGCCGTTTTTTGCAGGGATCTTATATAAAAGATAGAGAAGCAACTCCTGTGCCAACTGTACCGTCGCTCCGAAAAAACCCGCTTTTTTACAGAAGGCCGGATTGCCGCCCGGCGTGGGAAAACAGGGACGCATCCGACCCGCAATCGACGGGACGGGCTTCATGCGGTTTGTGCAATATATATAATAATATTTGTATTATTCTGTGCATTTTTATTTTATGTGACAACGAAGTGGCACATGTGACAGGAAAGGGAAGGAAGCAATTGCTGAAAAAGGAATACTTTGCCGTGAGGGGCGCGGCTTTGCAGCGGTTTTTCGAAAGTGTGTCACACTTTTGTCACATAGGGACACACAGCGCCCCAGTCGGCCGGGGACAGCGGGAGGGAAACGGCGGAATTTATTTTTTTCGTGCAAAATTCTGGTTTTGGTGTATAATAATGACACACTGAAACGCAATGCTTTGAAAGGAGGAGCCTTTGTTGATTGCAGAAGCGAAACGCGAGCAGATGGAACGGGCCAGATATCAATTTTTTCACAGCGGGGCGGAAGACTACAGCGTGTTTCCCAAAGTGGTTTATGATTCCTGGAAGCGTTCGCTGGCCTATGGGCTTGATCCGGAGAAGCAATCCGTTAAAAGGCTCGCGCCGGAGGAGCTGGAGGCCCGCCGCCGGAAAAACGCGGTGCTGATGGAGGTTGCCACCTCCTTTATGGAGTTCCTGCATACCCTGGTCAAGGGATCGGGCTTTGTACTTCTCCTGTCGGACAGCGACGGGTATATCCTGAAGCTGATCGGGGATAAGGACGCGGTGGCTGACATCCAGTCAAAGGAAAACCCGCTGGTGGAAGGGGCGTGCCGGCATGAATCGGTGTTCGGCACGGGCGGGATCGGCACGCCGATGGCGATTCGGAAGCCCGTCCAGCTTGCCTCCTACGAGATGTTTTATCCGTCCGAGCATGAGTTTACTGGAATCGGCGCGCCGCTGATCGACGCGGACGGCCGGCTGTGGGGCGCGATCTGCATGTCGGGCGCCTGGAATCAGACGCATCCGCACACGCTGGGGCTGGTGGCTGCGGCAAGCTACGCGATCATGCGGCAGTTTTCGCTGCAAAGGCTGTACAACCGCCTTGCTGCGGCGGAAAACCAGCTTCAAACCATCATTTCGACCATCAACCAGGGCGTGTTCCTGCTGGACAGCGGCTATACCATCGTCAAAACAAACGACACCGCGCTGCAGATCCTGGGCTATACCAAGGACGAGCTGCTCCGGCAGTCCATCCTGGAAATCATGCCCTCGTTCGACTTCTTCAAGATGAAGAAAAACGTATATGACCGCGATTTGACGGTGCAGGGCAAATACGGCACAATCCGCGCGTTTGTCACGATACAGATGGTACAGAACGCCGCCTCAAGCGATGGCTCGGGCCTGTTGATCACCTTCCGGCAGAGTCCGGAGGTGCGCAAATTCGTCACAAAATATATCGGCGCGACCGCCTCGTTCAACTTTGACGACATCATCGGGCAGTCCTCCGCCATCACAACCGCCAAGGCATACGCCCAGATCGCAAGCACCAACTCCGCGAACGTGCTGCTGCTCGGGGAGAGCGGTACGGGAAAGGAACTGTTCGCGCAGTCGATCCACAACAGTAGCGAATTCGCCTGCGGGCCGTTTGTGGCGGTGAACTGCGGCGCGATACCCAAGAGCCTGGTCGAGAGCGAGCTGTTCGGCTACGAGTCGGGCGCGTTCACCGGCGCGAAGCGCGAGGGCAGCGCCGGCAAATTCGAGCTGGCCAACAACGGCACGATCTTTCTGGACGAGATCGGCGATATGCCTTACGAGGTGCAGGTCCACCTGCTGCGCATCCTGCAGACGCGCGAGGTGACGCGCGTCGGGGGGAAGAAGCCGATCCCGCTCAATATCCGCATCATTGCGGGTACCAATGTGGACCTGCAGCAGGCGATTGAGGAAAAGACCTTCCGCAGCGACCTGTATTACCGTCTGAACGTCCTTTCCCTCCAGATACCGACGCTGCGCGAGCGGCAGGAGGATATCCCGATACTTACAGATTATTTCATCCGCAAATACCAGCCGGCGGGCAAGGCGCAGATACGCGGCGTTACAGACGAGGTGATGCGGCTCTTCCTGGAATACCCATGGCCGGGTAATATCCGCGAGCTGGAAAATACGGTCGAGCGCGCCTGCTTGCTGACGACCGATGTGTATATCCGGCCGGAGCATATCACGGCGTCGGTGCTGCGTTACCGCGCGCCGGCCGCGCCTGCACCGGCGGTAAACGAGCCGGCGCGCGGCACGATCCACGATGCGGAACGGGAGCTGATCCTCAAACAGCTCAACGAGTCGCGCGGCAACGTCAAAAACGCGGCGGCGCGTCTGGGCATTAGCCGGAGGACGCTGTACCGCAAAATGCAGAAGCTGGAGATCGATTACCAGCACCTGCGCCGGCGGGAATGACAGGGGAAAATGATGCGGGGAGCCCTCCGCTTGCAGCCGCAAGCGGAGGGCTCCCCGGTTTTTGTATGGATACGCTGGGCCTGCCGACAGGTTGACAATAAGAAAGAGTTAAAAGGAAGAGATATATAGCACAATTGAATCAAGGAGAAAGCAGGCCCAGGGTATCGAAAGAGAAAGAAAAGGAGATTGTCGGGAATGAAAGGGATTACAGCCGCGCCTGATAGATCGCGGTGATATCCTCCAGAGTCAGGGGGACATAGTTGTTTTTCAGCAGCCGCTGCTGATTGTCGATGGTGCTTTGGGCAAAGACAGGGATGTCCTCCCGGGTGACGCCGTAATCCGCCATGCGCTTCCGTTCCAGCACCCTGGACAGCAGGCATTCCAGCAGGTCGATGCCAGTGTCTCCCTCAAGCTCCGCGCCGCTGCCGGCCGCGGCAATCGTATTCTGCAGGAAATGGTCCAGCGTGCGGATTTTTCCGTCCGGCTTCTTTTCCTGGTATTTGCGCAGGACGTCGGTAAAGAACTGGTAGTTGCTTTCGCCATGCGCCACATGGTATTTGCCGCCCAGGGCGTAGCTCATCGCGTGGACTGCGGCGCAGCCGCTGTTGCTGAACGCGATGCCCGCGTAATTGCTGGCGCGCAGGTATTCCGCGCTGCTCTGGAAGCGCGCGTGCTGCCCGCGCTCGGCGATCTGGCAGTAGCCGCGCAGGATATCCTGCATGGCCTGCAGGGAGTACATCTCGGTATACGGAGTTGCGCTGGGGCTGAGGTAGGACTCGACCGCGTGGATGAGCGCGTCGATCGAACTGGTGGCAAACACGCTGTACGGCAGGCTTTGCAGGAATTCCGGAATGAGCACGGCGTGGTCGGCGAACATGGCGGGGGAGACAAGCCCTTGCTTGGTACCCAGCCTGGTGCGGTTGAGGATGGAGATATTGGTCACCTCGCTGCCGGTGCCGCAGGTCGTCGGGATGATGATGAGCCGGCGCGCCTTGGTCAGGCCCACCATATTGCCGTACAGTTCGTCCACCGTTGCGCCGCCGCCGAGGACCAGAACCTTGGCGATATCGATGACCGTGCCGCCGCCGATCGCGATCACACGGTCGTAATTTCCCTTGGCGGCTTCGTCCAGGATGGCCTGCGTCATGGTGTCGGTCGGCTCGCCCAGGCCGAATTTCTCTTGATAGATCCGGCCGCAAGGAAGCTCCAGCTTCTCGATAAAGGGCTTGTAAATGTATTCGTTGGTCAGGATCAGGTCGGACGCACACAGCGTAAATTCCTCCGCAAAGTCTTTGAACGTATCAAACTGGTGGATTTCCGGCCCAATGTAAAGCTGTTTCATAGTATCCTTCCTTTCTTTTCTTTCGCGTCCGGAGCGCTGGACGCGGCTGCAGTTGCGTGGTTCAGAAGTCAAAATCCTCGTAAAAGGTATATTGGATAGCGTCCGCGTTCGGCGCATAGAAGCAGACCATGTGCAGCGGGATATCGCCGGTGTTCCATACCATATGCGGTACGCCCTGCGGGAACAGCACCAGGGTTCCGGGCTCCAGCCCCATGACCTTGTCGCCGACCTTGACCTTTCCCGTTCCGGAAAGCACATAAACGGTCTCCTCGCCGTTGTCATGCGCGTGAGCGGGCTTGGCCTTGGCGCCCGGGTCATAGCTGACCGTGCAGATCGAGCTGTAACGCCCGCCGGTCTTTTCCGGTGTGTGCAGCCAATAGACTTGGCGGCCGTCAAAGACCTTTTTTTCTCCGTCCCGTTCGTGGATGCAAAGATTCATGCAAAACATCTCCCATCTGAAAAATTTATCGTCCCATCACGTAGGCGAACATATTATACTGATTTGTGCAGCAAAAACGGTGCCATCCAAGCGGAACGCGGGAAAAATATCAGGTGTGCGCGGCGTTTTTTCAAGTTTTCAAGCGGGACCGGACGGTCCCTCCCGCCGCGCGAACGCGGAGGGGATGCACATTTCCTGCCGGTATTTCGCGACCGTGCGGCGGGAGATATAGATGCCCTGCTCCTCCAGCAGGGCGGAGAGCTTCTGGTCGCTGTATGGGGCGTCGGCCGGCTCGCGCTGGATCAACCCACGGATGCGGGCGCGCACATCCTGGGCGTTCGCGCTGACACCCTCGGCGGACACCTCCTGAGAAAACAGGCCGCGCAGCGCGAGCGTGCCGTGCGTCGGCGTTTCGATGTATTTCCCTTTCACGGCGCGGGAAACCGTGGACGGGTGGACCTGAAGCTGCGCCGCCAGCTGGCTCATGGTCATCGGCGCGAGCGGGCCGCGTCCGTCCAGCCACGGGCGTTGGCGCGCGATGACTGCGCGGATCAGCCGCAGGAGGGTTTCGCGGCGCTGAGCGAGAGCGCTGATAATCAGACGGGCGCGGTCGAGCGACTGCTTCAGGTAGGTGTGCAGCTCGGGGGACTGGGCCTGCTGATAGAGCGCCGCGCAGTAGGGGCTGACGCAGTAGGTGTCGGCCGTGCGGTCGTTGAGCAGGATCTCCCAGCTGCCGTCGGTTTTGCGCAGCGTGATATCCGGCATAAGGTAGGGCGCGTCCCCGCCCACAAGTCCGTTCAGCGGATGGGGGGAAAGCTCCTTCAGGAGGTCGATATAACGGGCGAGCGCTTTGCGGGGCAGATGCAGCTCGTCGGCAATCTTGGCGTAATAGCCGGAGGCGATCTCGCTCAGATACCGCAGGATGATGCTGCGCAGCGTGTCGTCAAGCAGACCGCGCGCCTGCGCCTGCCGGAGTAGACAGTGCGCGGCGTCCGCTGCGAAGATGCCGGGCGGATCAAGGCCGCGCAGGACCTCCAGGCAATGCGCCGCGGTGTCGGCGGGCATACCTGTGGACTGGTAGAACTCCGCAAGCGGCGTGCGGAACAGGCCATCGTCGTCTGCCCAGTCCAGCAAAAGCAGAAAATCCCCAGCGTGGGCGCGGAAAGACGGATGCCGCTGCAGTTGGTCGAGGATATGCAGCTTCCACTGCTCCTCGTCGGTGTACAGGCCGCAGGAGGCCTCGTAGGAAAGCGGCTCCGCAGCGGGGGCGGTGCCTGTCCTCCAGCTGCTTTTCCACTCGAGCGCGGGGTTCTCTGTGAATTCCTCCTGCAGGAATTTCTCCAGCTCCTGGACGGTCAGCTCGAGCATTTTCAGCGATTGCAGCTGCTGCTGGGACAGGATCATGTTTTGCGTCTGCTGCTGAACAGGGTGGTTTGCAAAGACGTCCATCTGGTTCTTCCTCTCTGTCTTCGATCTGTGCGTTGAGGGGCTTTGCTTGGCGAGCAGTAAGCGCAACGGCACAAAAAAGTATAAAGCAAAACCCATGCCAACTTCTGGCATGGGTTTTGCTTGGCGAGAGGATGAGGCTGTGGACGCGTCCGGCACGTCAGCGCGCGGCAGGGATGCGCTGCGCCGGCGGGCAGAAAAAAGCCTGCAGCCATATGGCTGCAGGCTTTGAGGACGATGGTGCCGCCAGCCGGAATCGAACCGGCACAGTATCGCTACCGGAGGATTTTAAGTGTTCATATATATTTTTTATAATCCTTTAGGCTATATTATTAAGGCTTGTTTCGCGTTATTTGTTCTGAATTTTATAACTTTTTGAAGAGAACAGATTATTCGCAATTGCAGATTTGTTGGCAGAATGTTGGCAACAAGAAAAGCCCCATACCTTGTTGATTAAAAAAAGGAGTTTTCGTTATGAAGATACTTTATACATATCATGATTTAGGTGGAGATGCAATCAAGCAGTTTTTACAAACACTTCACCCAAAGCAACAGGAACGACTGCTATGGTTTATCACAATGCTGCTGTTGCCGCGCGATACGATAGGAAAACCACCGGTCAAGCATTTCCAAATGGATAGATACCGGCGGCTATTTGAATTGCGGGACAAATACAAGACGACCTTGAGCCGTGTTATTTTCACCTATGATTCCAAGGGGAATGTGATTATACTGGAAGCGTTTATCAAAAACCACAAACGGAAAACGGATGCAGCACTTGAAACTGCACTGGCAAAACTGCGTCGAATCGAACACGATCCGGCGCAGTTTCTTTTGAAAATTGATACACCCGATTTGGTTAAACAAATTGTATAGGAGGCGTTCGACAATGTACCTGCTTATTCACAGGCAACGTCCGCCGCCTGTTCGATAACGTGTTATATATTCTATAGGAAGGCAAGGTCGCTTCTCTTTATCCTGTGAAATCTTTGCAGGGAAGCCGCCGTATGATGTAAAAGCGGCTTCCCTTGCAATTGACAACATTTCGGTTCAAAATAATTTGGTTGACAGCATCGCGCACTCGCTGTAAAGTAAAGATACAGGAATGGAAAGCGAAGGTGAAATCTTATGAAGACCAGTCTTGCAGCTTTACTTTGTACAGCGACATTTATTGCCGGTACAGTGCCTTTCGCCAGTGCGGCTGATACGGTAATTGCCACCCCCACCCGTGACATGGGCCAGACGGTCTACGTTGATGGCCCCCGCGTCTATCCCACGGGGTACAATATAGCGGACAACAATTATTTCAAGCTGCGCGATATTGGTACGCTTGTGGGCTTTGGTGTGGAGTGGAACAACGAGACGCAGACCGTAGAGATCAGCACGGAGCGCACGGCCCCCAGCGTGGCGGGCATTAAGGACGAGGCGGTAAGCGGCGCGTCTGCCAAGGTGACGGATCAGAAAATCACCATAGATGGCAAGCAGGCCAGCATGACGGCCTACCAGATCAGCGGAAACAATTATGTGAAGCTGCGGGATATCGGTAAGCAGATCGATTTTGGCGTATCCTATGACGCGGCTACGGAGAGCGTCCGTATCGACACGGATGCGCCGTACACGGAAAGCACAACGCCTGCCGGCGGCAGCGCCATTACGAAGTGGAACAAAACCATGTCAGAATTCAATCAGGCCATGATAGACTGCAACTGGCGGCCGGAAAAATATCTTGAGACGGCGAAAAAATATGCGCCGGTCATCACGGGTAAAGCGGCCGGCACGGTAGAGGACGTTATCGCTGCACTGGACGCCATGAAAGGCGCGCCGGTAGACGCGGTTTCGTTCGAAGATGACCGCACGGTAAACCATTTCTGGGCAGATGAGCTGCGCAAGGCGCTGGGTCAGGAAGTCACAAGCGGCGGCGATAGCACGGACGGCAATGCCGATAACAGCAGCAGTTCCACTACTGTAACGGACGAAATGCTCCGAGAATGGGAACTGGAAATGATAGATGCCATCAATGAAGAGCGCCGCAAGGTTGGTGTCCCAGAATTGGAGATTGACCAAAATCTTATGAGTTGGGCGCAGTATTGGGCCATGCATCTTACCACGGAGTTTAGGCATTCTGATATTGATGAAGAGCGTGCTTTCGCAGCCGAAAATGGTATGTCAGCAGATGATGTGTATAGTCACGAAAATATTACAGGCGCAGGGCGCATGACCCAACTTGGTGTTGAGATGGGCTTTGATCCCATGAAAGCAGCAATGAATAATTTCATGAATTCGGATGGGCATCGCTATGCTATCTTAGATGAGGATTATACTCGCGTAGGCATCGGCTTTGCTGTTTCAGAAAATGGAACTATTTACTGCGCGCAAGAGTTCGGTTTATAACTCAACCAGAGCGATTAGATCAACCTAATCGCTCTTTCTTTTTATCCAGGCTATGAAACAAGTAAATCATCATCAGCGCGCGCCGCCTTTCCCTTGAAAGGCGGCTTTTTTATTCCAATATGAGGAGGCAAATCATGATAAAGGATATTTTCAGACAGGTCACAGCAGGCGCATTGTCCGCCCTTACTCTCCTCACCAGCGTGCCGCTGGCCGCTGCAGTGGACAGCGGCATCATGCCGCTGGCAGATGAGGACAACGAGGCGTCCAGCATTGAGATCAACGTAGGCGAGGTGTACACTATCGCGGACAGAGGCGTGCAAAAGGCGTGGTTCCAGCAGAACGGCGCGCCACGCAACGTCTGGCCTATGTTTACGGAAGCGTCAGACGGTACGGAGATCCGCGCATACTGCGCAGACCACAGCAAGGGCAACCCCGGCACGGGAGGTATGCCGTATACCGTCACCAGCCGCATATCGGATATGCATGTGTACGGAGTGGCCGTGCGCAGTGATTCGCGCATGTCGCTTAATGAGTTCATTTCCACGGTGGGCAGCCCCCTTACGAATGAAAACTTTACAGCGGATATGTATTTCAGTGCGTCGCAGGCGGCCATGTGGGCGGCGCTGGGAGATGCGCAGATCGCGGCTAACAGCAGCTACGGCGTGAATTACGTCAGCTCCACGTCGCTGGGCTACCGTGCCAGCGGCAAAACGCTCAGCGCCAGCAGCACCTCGGAGGCGCTTACCCTTTATGCCGCTATCGAAATGCTGAAATACGGCAACGAGTTCTATGGCGTATGGGGGCCAAATGGAAAAGGGCATGCGCCGTGGGTAGGTGCAACCATCAACTACACGCCCGGCAACACGGAGTACGCGCCCGCCGCACAAAAGACCGGCTCAGTAGATTTGCCGCAGGGTATTGTAAACTCTGGTGTATTTGCAGAAAAGGAAATAGACGGACAGGACTACATGGTGCTGCCTATGGCGGCAGCGTCCGCTACGTTCGTGCGCGGCAATCAGATCTTCGTCCGTGCGGACAACGTACCGTCCAGTGCGTTCCTCATGGACAGCCAGGGCAATAAGAGCTATGACGAAAGCGGGGCGCAGCGCCTTACGCTGAAGAATGTGCAGAAAAACAACGACCTGTACAAGAACGGCAACGATACAGCCTATGGTGAAACCTTCCTGTTCTGTATCCCCAAGGCCACAGCGGAGCAGATGGACGCAGATCAGGATAAACTGACCACAAAAATCGTAACCAGCATGAACGTGGATCGCTATAATGTGTACGCAGCCAGCACAACCAGTTCGGGTGTACAGCCGGTTATCATGGTGGAACCCGCTGTGCAAAAGTTGAGCAATGAGTTGCAATTTAACTCTAATCCATTGTCTACACAGGAAAAAGTTAATCTCAAGATTTTGAAGACTGATAAAGATGGTGCGCCATTGCAGGGTTGTACTTTCAAAATCACTTATCAAAAAGATAGCGCGCAGAAAACAGATGAACAAACGACAAATGGCAATGGTGAAGCTGTTTTTCTTGACTTACCCCTCAACACCGATGTCACCATCAAGGAAACCGAAGCACCGGAGGGCTACACCCTGCTGCCGGATAAAGTGGTAAACACTGGCACGGGTGATAAGACCGTTGAAGTGACACTGGCCAACAGTGACGACCACGTTTTCAAGGTACATAAGACCTCCAGCGCGGACGGGCGGAACCTGATGGGCGCAAAGTTTGAGGTCAAGGGCATAGATAACGATTTTGTCAATACCTACGTAACGGACGCGCTGGGCGAGTTCACCATCCAGGGCAGGGACCTGCCCACTGGCTCTTTCGAGGTGTATGAGATCGCCGCGCCGGAGGGGTATGCAACAGACGGTGCGGATATCCAGACCTTCAGCTGGGACAATACCCGCGATATTACCCTGTCCTTCCAAAATGCCCCGCTGCCCGGCATCGAAATTTACAAGTATGACAAGGACAGCAAGGAGCCGCTGGCCGGCGCTACCTTTGAGATCCGCAGGGATGGCCAGGTGCTGCAGACCGTCAAGACAGACGTGAACGGCTATGCCAAGGTGTACAGCCTCCCCAAGGGCTTCTATCAGGTGGTCGAGGTCGAGCCGCCGCAGGGCTACCTGAAGGACGAAGTGGAACACGAGGTCTACATAGACCCCTCCGCAGACCCGACGCAGATCGTCCGCGAGGTCAATGTGCCGAACACGAAGAAACTGTCCATCCGTATCATCAAGCAGGACAAGGACACCAGGATCCCCCTGCAGGGCTGGAAGTTTGACGTATACTACAACGACGCCAAGCTCACCTCCGTTACCACGGGTCAGGACGGCGAAGCGATGATCGAGAACCTCCAGCCCGGCACCTACCGTGTAGTAGAGGTGGACGGCGATAAGGAGCATTACAACCTGGACGCGCCGGAGCAGACCATCGAACTTGCCAGAGATCAGGCCGAGATCCCCACGCTGATTTTCCAGAATACCATCAAGAAGCACTTCGGTATCTACAAGATCGACGAGGAAACACGGGAGCCTATCCAGGGCGTTACCTTTGAGATCTGGAAGGACGGCAGGCTGCTGGGCAACTACACCACGGACGAGCATGGCCGCATCTGGCTCCCGTATGCAGAGCCGGGTACTTATCAGGCAAAGGAGGTCGTAACCGATCCCCAGTATGTTATTAACGAAAAGACGTTTACCATCGAGAACAACAGTGAATACCCCACGTTCTTCACCATTCCCAACACCCGCAAAAAGGATATTATCGTAAAGAAGATCGACCTTGATACGGGAAAGCCCATGCAGGGCGTTGTATTTGAAGGCTTCAAGGACGGCAGGAGCATCGGCATGTTCACGACCGGACCGGACGGCACGTTCATCATCGACTATGCAGACCCCGGCACATATAAGTTTGTGGAAAAGCACACGCTTGCCGGTTATGAACTGAGTACAGTCGTGCTGGAGGGCGAACACACGACAGACCGCGACCTTGTGCTGACGCTGGATAATGTCGAGCAGAAATCCCTCATTGTGAAGAAAATAGACAGCGAAACAAAAGAGCCGCTGGCAGGCGTACAGTTCAAGATCTGGCGGGACGGCATACTGCTGGGCGATTACACCACGGACGAAAATGGCCGCATTGAGATCAAAAATGCACCTGCAGGTACTTACAAGGTACAGGAGGTCAAGACCTTGAAGGAGTACATCCTGAACAATGAAGTGCTGGAGATCGAACACACGACGGCCAAGGACACCGAGCTGACGGTTGAGAACACCAGACGCCCCGGCCTGCTGATCCAGAAGATAGACGCGGAGACGCGCAAGCCGCTGAAAGACGCGGTGTTCCAGCTCAAAAAGGCAAACGGTGATATGGTCAAGGAGGATGTCATCACCGGAGGGGGCGGTACGGCGTTTATTGAGGGTCTGGAAGCCGGTAATTATATCGTGACTGAGGTCACCGCGCCGGGCGGCTATCTGATCGACAGCAACCCGCACCCCGTTTCATTGGAGGAGGGCAAGACCTACACCCTGACGGTTGAGAACACCAAAAAGCCCGGCCTGCTGATCAGGAAGATCGACAGCCAGACGAAGAAGCCGCTGCAGGGCGCGGTGTTCAAGATCACGCGCGGGGACGGCTCGGTTGTGCGTGAGAGCGTTACGACTGATGCGGACGGCGTCATCCACCTGCCTGAGCTGGATACTGGCACATACATCATCACGGAGGTTTCCGCGCCGGATGGCTATGCCATCGACGAGGCTCCCAAGACCGTGGAGATCCGCGCTGGCCAGACCTGTGAGGTGACTTTTACCAACACGAAAAAGGGCGGTTTCACCATTAAGAAGATAGACGAGGATACCCGCCAGCCGCTCAAGAATGCCGTGTTTAAGATCACCAAGTCTAACGGCGAGTTTGTCAGGGAAGCTGAAACCGACGCAAACGGTGTTATCACACTGGACGGACTGCCGGCAGGCAGCTATATTGTGACGGAGATCAAAGCACCGGACGGCTATATCCTGCAGGACACGCCCAAGGCCTTTGAGATCAGGGATGGCGGGAGCATGGAGCTGGTGTTCACGAATAAAAAGGCATACGGTTTGCAGATCCGCAAAGTCGTCAAAGGTACAAACCAGCCGCTGGACGGCTGCACGTTTACAGTGGAAAAGGCGAATGGCGAGATGGTCGGCTCGTATACCACGGATTCCTCTGGCCTTGCCACCGTGACTGGACTGGAGGACGGCGTCTATGTCGTGACCGAGGTCTCCTGCCCAGAGGGCTACCGGCTGGACGCCACCCCGCAGAACGTGATTGTAAAGTCAGGGGAGCTGGCGACCGTCACCTTTGAAAATGAAAAGCTCGCCGGTGTGCGCATTAAAAAGGTCGATGCAGTGACAGGCGAGGGTATTTACGGCGTTCGGTTCCTTATCAAGGATGAGGACAACAACCTCATCGGCGAGTACAGTACGGATCAGGACGGCTACATCGAACTGGACGACCTGCTGACAGACGGCAAGAGCGAAATCAAGCTCAAGGTCGAGGAGATCGCCGCCGCGGAGGGCTATGTGCTGGACGATACTGTGCGCACGCTCCGCGTCCGCCGCGGGGAGACGACCGAGCTTGTCATCGAGAACACCCCGATTCTCGGCCAGATCCAGGTGGTCAAGAAATCCGCGCAGGACAACCCCGTAACCAACCAGCCCAAGGGCAGTCTGCTTGAGGGCGCGGTGTTCGAAATCACCAATGCCGATACCGGCCATGTGGTGGACACCATGACCTCGGATTCCAGAGGGATTGCCGCCTCCAACCCGATCCCACTGGGCCGCTACTATGTGCAGGAGGTGCAGGCGCCGCGGTTTTATCAGCTGAACAACGAAAAGGTAGAGGCCAGGCTCAAGGTGGAAGGCGACGTGGTGCAGATCGAGATGTACAACGACCCGGCAAACATCAATACCAGCATTGAAAAGACCGGCAACTACACGGTAGACGCCGGCTCGAATATGCGGTATGACTTCACGAACATTGCAAATAACTCGAATGTTACGCTGGACAACTTCTTCTGGCATGACCGCATCCCCACGGACGCGGTGCGCGCGGCCACGCTGACCACCGGTACCTACAATGCCCGCGTCTGGTATAAGATCACCTTTAAGACCAACATGAATGATTACCGGACATTGGCAGATAACCTGCTTTCGACTAACGCATACTCGTTCAAGATCGACAGCGGCTCACTCAAACTGGCGGCCGGCGAATATGTGACCGATATCCGCTTTGAGTTCGGCACCGTACCGGCTGGCTTCAAAATGACTGAGAAAGCGACGCTGCTGGTCTATGTGCCGGATTACATGGCGAATGGTTATAACATCATCAACAGGGCGGATTGCGGCGGCTCGTATCAGGGCGAGTGGGACAACGCTGCCAGCGCATGGGTGACTAAAATCTACCGCGCGCCCACATATACCAGTCCCACACTGCCGCAGACCGGATTCTGATTCTCTTCAATTTAATGCAGCTTTACTGAGATTGCAGGCATCTGCTATAATATCTATGTTCACAAATGCAATTTGTACTTGAGGCGATAGAATGGGAAAAAGTAACAAAATCTGTCCCAGGTGCGGGCGAAAAATGAAGCAGCAGTTCATCGGCCTGCAGCACTGCAAATGCGGCATGAGCTGGAAACGGGATATTGGTTTTTTTGAACGGGAGCCGGATATGGTATTTACACTTCAGCATAACCGCCCCGGCCAAAAGCCGAGCCGCCTGATCCGGATTGAGCGGCGGGAAAAGTAAACAGGCGGATATTCTGTGGAGCGGTTCAAACGGAACCGCTCCCTTATATTTGATTGCGAGGAGATCAAACGTATGGAAAGGAAAAAACTGAGGAGGCTGATTATGCCGCTGCTCGCCGCGCTGTTTATCGGCGCGGCGGGCGCAGTACAGGAAAGCGAACAGGTGCTGCTCGACGGCGACAAAGCAAGCTTTGAGCCGGTCAGCACCGAGCTGGTTGAGATAAACGGTGTTCCGACACTCACCAAGACTTTTGAGCTGGCGCCGGACATCGATCCCGCTCTGCTCCGTGAGGAGCCGTTTTCTCAGGACGGTTACTGGTACCGCTATCAGCGTATGGACAAGGCCGACCAGGAGATAACAGACAAAAAGCAGGCCGAGGAAACCGTTACAGCAGACGCGCCCTCCGGTGAGCTTGCGGACGTGATCGGCCAGTTCCCGGCGACACGGCCATACAGCAAAGATGGCTATACTGGCGAACTGCTGCTGGACGTGCAGAGCATTCAGGTGGAGGCGACCGGCTACAGCACGGTCACGGACAGCCATCCGCATACCGTCACCAAAACGTATGAGCTGGCCTACAATGACCGCAGCCTTGTGCCGGAGAAGGTGCAGGCAGACGGGCTGACCCTGCCGCTGACAGGCCTGAGCTGGTCTGAAACGAAAAACGTGGAGGATTCCGATGTTCCCGCGGTCTGGACGGCAACGGCAACTTACAGTAAGACCACCTATACGACCCGCGAAGTGGCGGACGGATACCGCGCTACAGCAGCCTACAGGGGCGAAGTGGGGAAAACCAGCATCGGGAGCGTGGTCTACACCGTGACCTATACGGGAAACAAGATACCGGTCCTGCCGGGGCTTGATCCAGATATCACAGTGCTGCAAATCGCCTTCGCGGCAGGGCTGGCGGTTTTACTCATTCTGGTGCTGATCTGGCGGTATATCCGCTGGCATACCGCCCGTGTCTACGTCTATAATGAAGAACGCCGCATCCATGACGTTGTGAACCGCCAGTATGTGCGGGTACGGACGCCGAAGCTGCGGCTTTCCGCGCTACAGGGGCATGAGGAAACCGAGTACACGGTTATCCTGCGGAAACGGCTCGCCAAACGGCTGGTGGGCAGGGATATCGCCATCGAGACCGGCGGCGAAGGACAGCACCATGTCGTAGAGTCCTTTGTAGGGAGCGACTACGCGTTTCAGGTGAGGATATGACAAAAGCCGCCTTATAGCGGCTTGGATTGATGGAAAGCGAAGGGATGTGATATAATCAGACCGCCAGTTAAGACGGCAGGTTGTTCCTCCGAACGGAGGTGATACCGTGGTTACTTACTCCGATCTGTTTCAGTTCGGGTTGCTGATCGTCGGCGTCATCGGCCTATGCTTTATGTATAGAAAGAAATAACCGCCCAGCGTAAACCGAGCGGCGTTTCCTCAAGCTCTAAACTTGATTAGGAACGACCGCTTGTTAGCGCCAAGCAGCCGTCTTGCTGGTATTTATTATACTGGCTGAAACGATTATTGTCAAGCCGGACTGGCAGTTATGAAGCCTGCAAAGCTGCCGCAGATTGACGGAAAACAGTCAATTGTGGTATAATCAATCGAACGGTTTTACCGTTCACGGGCGTTGCCATACGGAACGGCGGTTAGCCACACCACCCGAAAGGGGGTGAGGCCATGCGTATTACGTTACATATCGGGCCTTTCACGGTCACGATCATCGTAAAAAGCAGAAACCGCCACTCGGCAAAGTGACGGTTTCGGGGTCTATACCCTAAACTAAACTACTTACCGGGCTAACCGCTAATGGCAACGCCCTTTCTGTAATCTATTATAGCACATCCCCCGTCTTTGTCAAGAGAGCCGCTTCGTGCGGTTTATCCCTCAAAGATGGGGATTTTTTTGCAGAAGGAGATGAGTTCGATGAAAACAACGATCAAATACGCTTTCAGAGGCGCACTGGCCTGCGGTCTGCTGGTACTCAGCCTGCCGTTTGTCTCAGCGCTCGAATACCACTATGACGCAGGCCTCTATGACGACCACTTCTACACGCCCACTTCCAGTAACCATGCGCTGGATCTGGACAGCAAGGACGATTCGGGCGGCAGCGCGATCGTCGTCCCGTCGGACAGCATGGGTACGGACGCAGAACAGACCACGCCGCGCGCCGGCTCGCCCGTCATCCCGATCGGGTCGTACATAGACCCGTGGGGCAGCGCGGTGGAAAAACAGATCGCCACGGATGAAAAGCTGAACGGTCTGGAAGGCCTGTCCTTTAACCGGCTGGAGGGCATGAGCGGCGGCTATACCGCCCAGCGCCAGCTTGTTTCCACGAACGGGCATTTCGGTGCGGTATCCATTGGCAGCCGCGGCATTTTCGCCTATGTCTACCCTGGCGCTACCTATGAGAGTATGAAAAAGGGCGCCGGCCATGTGGACGGGACGAGCGTCTGGAACGGCAACGTCGCACTGTGCGGCCATAACCGCGGTTCGTGGCCGTATTTCGGTAACCTGAAATATGTGCAGGTTGGGGATATCATTACCTACAAGACCTCGCTCGGCGCCCGCACCTACCGCGTCACCTTTGCCGGTCGCATCCTTGCTACAGATACGGATGTGCTGAACCCTACGGCAGGCAACCAGATCACCATGCTCACCTGTATCGCGAACGAACCGGCTTACCGGCTCTGCGCGATTGGACAGGAAATTCAATAGGAGGCGTGATACAATGAAATTCCGCGGCATGATCGCCGCCTGCATGGCGGGGGCTCTGCTTCTGCCTACAGGCTGCGCGGACGATACACCGAAAATGGAGGTACCCGATACGGACACGGCGGTATTTACACAGATGGAACAGATAGGTTTGGAGGGATGGGATGATGCAGAGAATGAGACGGTACAGGATGTGCCGCTGGTGCGGCGTGATGTGGAACTCGCGTCAGGAGGTACGGCCGCCCTGTATGCACTTGATACGGGCGAGGAGCCGTCTGCCGGAACGGATGAACTCACATCGGTCAGCGCGGAGCTGGTGCTGAACAGCGCTGCTATCCAGCTGGGCGAATACGGCACAGTGCGCGAACTGGCCGAGAGTGAGTTGTATCACTGGGCGGACGCAAGTGAATTCGACCGCATCCAGTACACCCAGCCGCTGCAGATCAGCGAAAAACGCTTCGCCGTGCATTTGCTGCTGGACAATGCTGCGGTCGGGATGGAGCAGCTGGTGGTCTACACCGACCTGGGCGGCGTCGCCCGGGTGGACCGCCTGTGGCGCGCTATACCGGATGTGCAGACAGAGGAAAGCTCGCCCGCATTTGACAGGACCGCCGCTTATCTCATTTCAGACCAGACCTTATAATATTATTGGCATGAGCCGGTATGACGTTCTGTTCATACCGGCCCTTTTTGCAGGGAAAGGAGAGCGAAAAACATGACCACAAAGAAACTGCGCATCCCGATTTTACTGCTGGCGTTGTGGCTGATAGCGGCGACCATTATCCCACAGTCCTATGCCGCGGGCGGTATGCACCGCGTTGAAGTAAAAAGCGGTACTGGTTATACATCCAGCGCGGTCGGCGTCAACGTGTGGGAGACCAGCGTGGTGAGAGACGTCACCTTTACTCCACTGGACGGGTACCGGCTTGCAGTAGTCACCGCCTATTACGACGGGAAGACCGTAAACACCACGGTTCAGGACAAGCCCGCACAGCTTATAGTGGGCGGCATGGTGCTGCCGCTCCGCCATAGCGGACGGGAGATAACCGTCACGGTGCCGGGCAACTGTACAGGAGATCTTGTTTTATCAGCATCCGTGGAAGCGGTCTCCTGCCACATGGATGTAAGCGCAGACAGCGGCATCGAGGTCAGCGGCGGGGGGACATACGGCATCGGCAAGACGGTTACGATCACCGCCGCGCCATCTGGAGAAGCCGAGATCACCCGAGTACAGGTGACACGCACGGATGCGGGACAGGCGAACACGGCCGATCTGGCCGATGGTGCTGTCCAGATCGGGGATAAAACCTATCCGTTTTCCGTGACGGACGGCAAGGTTACGATGACGCTGACCGCAGAAGAAAGCCTTGGCATCCACTTTTTCAGCAACGGTAAGCCGGGCGAACAGCCGCTCACCGTCCGCGTCCGCGGCGATAAGGGCGTGGACGTGGACAGAAGCCGTGTCAAGGTGCGGCGCGGGAACGATGCAAACATTATTGCAGACGCCGGACGCGGCTATGAGATCACCGAGATACGGCTGGACGATGGAGTGCAGTCCGCTGCGGGATATGTATCTGAGGGCCGTATCTGGCTGGGCGGCAAGGTGTACCGCATAGACAGGGACGGCGGCCGCGTGACGCTGTGCCTTACCGATGTGCAAACCGATATGGAGGCGTACTTTATCTCCGAGCTGGACGAAGAGCACATCCCTATTACCACCTCGGAAGGCACGGGCGTGGACATTGACAGGGATTGCGGCAGCACGGTTCCCAAGGGTACGGATGTGCGCTTTACCATTTCGGCCAAGACAAACTACCGCCTCAGCCGTATCACGCTTTCCGTGGACGGCACCAGCCGTACGGTGGATGCGGACGAGGACGAGATTAGTGTGGATGGAATAGACTACCAACTGCAGCAGAGCGGCGAGGATGTTATTCTGTGTGTGGATGATGTTTATGCACCGGTCAAGGTCTCTGCTACTGCCTCTAAGCTGACCACTTACTACGATCATTCGATCACTATCGGCAAGACACAGAATTGTACCGTATCGGCCTCCCGCACGGGTGTGAACGACGGCGGCTCGGCGACGTATACGGTTTCGCCGGACAAAGGTTATACGCTGGATACCGTCACGCTGCGCGTGGGCAGCCGGCAGGAGACCGCCCATGTTGATGAGGACAGCAGTATTAGAGTTGGGGGCAAGTCATACCCTATGTCTCTGTCCAATCAGGGCGTCCTCAAGATAACAGTAAGCAATATCCGTGACGATGTGCAGTTCAGTGCCTGTGCGGTACGCAAAAACAACGGCACATTGTTTCTGCGTAATGGCGTCACCGCGCCGTATTTTGAAGGTATGGGAAACTGCCGGTTCTGTCCGGAGGGCACCCTGACCCGCGCGGAAGCGGCCGTGATGCTTGCACGGCTGACCAACTACTCCAGCCTGACGGTCTATCCGGCCTGTGGCGCGGTGGATGTACCGGTAAGCGGCTGGTACGCCCACGAAGTGGATGCATTCTATGATGCAGGGATAGAGACCGCGCCGTATTTCCGGCCGGACGCGCCCATTTCCCGTGCGGAGTTGGCCGTGTGGCTGTACCGCCTGAGCGGGTCCCCGCAGGTGGCGGCCGGCACGATGGCGTTCCCAGACGTCCCCAGCTATGGGGAGACACATGACGCGGTGGCATACGGCCAGATGCACGGCTGGATCAACGGTTATAAAGACGGGATGTTCAGACCGGACGCGTCCATCACCCGTGCGGAAGCGGCCAAGCTCATTAACCGTGTGACCAGCCGGCCGCTGCGTGTGCAGTCTATCCAGACCAGGTTTGCGGATGTGCCTGCCTCGCACTGGGCGTTTTGGGATATCATCAGTGCGGCAAACCAGGTCTGATGGAAAAGGGCAGCAAAAAGGGAGACCGTGGCCTCCCTTACTGCTTCAAGCATGCATCTATCACATGCTGCGCCCGCTCCAGGATCTCGCGCCGCCATTCCGCCTGCGCGGGATTTTCGTTGACATAGGCGCTGTTGTATGCGTGCTGCGCGGCCTGCTTCAGGTCGCGGCTGCGCTCCCCTGCTTCCAGCCGGCGTTCAACGGCCTCCAGCTCGGTAAGCGCGCTTGCCAGGTTACCATCGGTCCATGCCATTTTCATCACACCTCTTACCTTGTATTGTTTTGCCTATTATAACAGGGCTGTACAGGCCAGTCAACCAAAGGGACAAATTTATTGTGACAGGAGGAATTTCCCATTGAACCAAAATGAACTGCAAAAGGCGCGTCCCGCCCTCGGATGGATGGAACGCGCCTTCTTATTTTACCGTATCGCGCTGGTGCTGCTGGTCATCGCCGCGGTCCTGATCCCGCAGGCTTTTGCTGTGGAGGACATGTGGACGGCGGCGGACCGCATCATCAAGGACGTGTATTCCAAGATCGCCGCCATTTCAACCGTACTCGCCGGCCTGATGAGCGCGGTGGCGGTCATCGGCGCCAAAATGAGCGGCACGCAGCAAAAGGCTGACAGCGCGTGGGAGTGGCTCAAAAGAGTCTGGCTCGCCTGGGTCATCATCAACGGCATCGGCGCGTTCATCGCCTACGTCCGCCCGCTTTTTGACGGGCTGGCGACGCTGGAATGACCGTTATCGCAGCAGCTTCGGATAATCCGTCCGGCCGTCTACGATACGGTATACATAGACCGTTTGGCCGATTACTTTGTAGATGCAGACATAATTGCCGCAGATCAGCTTTCGATACTGATGCTGCGCTAAAAAAGCATCCGGATGCAGAGCACCCATGTATGGCTGCTCTGCAAGAAGTGAGATGGTATCAAGCAGTCTGTCCGTGATCTCTTCTGCGGATCTCGACCCAACCAGCATCAAATGCAGATCCGAGATACGGTCAATATCCTCCCCTGCAGGGGTAAGGATCACTAGCTGTGTGCGTCAGGCATTGTGATACTTCTCTTTCAGCATTTTGCGGATTTCATCAACAGAATAGGTAGGTTCGCCGTTGAGTCTGGAGAATTCCGCTTCAAGGATCGCCGCACGGTGCTTCAGGACCTGTTCACGGTTTTCCAATGCATCTACGCTCATCAGGACGATATCGCCTTCCCCGTTTTTGGTGATATAGATCGGCTCCTGGTTTTCGTGCGCGAGAGTAGAGATCGTATTATAGCCATTTCGAAGGACGGTAGAGGACTTGATCTTCATTGCAGCTGCCTCCATAAATTATGGCATTATTATAGGATAATTCTGCTATATTCGCAAGAGCAAAAGTAATATGCAAAATACAGCCCAACCTCTGTTGGACGCTTGAAAAACGGCTTGATCCTTGGTAAAATGATGTTGTTTTGAGGAGGATATCTCTAATGGAACGTGATAAGATGCAACTTTTCGATAACAAGGAGATCCGAACGGTATGGGACGAGGAAAAAGAGGAATGGTACTTTTCTGTCGTTGATGTTGTTGCGATTCTGACGGACAGCGTAAATCCTACTGATTATTTAAAAAAGATGCGTAAGCGAGATGCGCAGCTGGGTACGTACCTGGGGACAGATTGTCCCCAGATAGCCATGCGAACCGCGACAGGAAAGCTCCGCAAAACGCTTGCTGCAAACACCGAACAATTGCTGCGCATCATCCAATCGATCCCCTCTCCCAAAGCAGAGCCGTTCAAACTGTGGCTTGCAGAAGTCGGACGGGAGCGGATCGAAGAAACCATAGATCCGGAACTCATCATAGACCGTGCGCTTGAGACCTACCTGAAAAAGGGGTATTCCAGAGAATGGATCAACCAACGGCTGCAGGCGATCCAGGTCCGCAAAGAGCTTACAGACGAATGGCAGGATCGCGGTGTGCAAAAGGGTGTTGAGTATGCAATACTTACAGACGAGATCACCCGTGCATGGTCTGGTATGACGACGCGGCAGTATAAAAAGCTGAAGGGTCTGAAAAAGGAAAATCTGCGGGATAATATGACGACAACGGAAATTATCCTGAATATGCTTGCAGAAACCTCAACAAAGGATATTTCCAAAGAGGCCAAGCCGGAAACTTTTGCAGAAAATGTAGAGGTTGCCCGCCGTGGCGGTAACGTAGCCGGAATAGCCAAAAAAGCTCTTGAGGCGGAAACCGGAAGGCCTGTTATCTCTTCACAAAATGCAGCACAGCTTAATACCGTGGTTACAGGGATGATCGAAGAAGTTGCAGGGACAGGAAAGAAAAAACATGAGGATAACAACTGAATAAGATAAAGACGCTTCTGTTACTGAAGCGTCTTTTCTGTTAGCGGCGCCGTATCACATTTTCCCTGATGCGGCGCCGTTTTTTTGTTTTACTGGAAGGGAGGAAACCTGAAATTCTCGAAAAGTTAGTAAAAGCCCTGTTTGAATGGCTGGCGTCGCTGTGGTATGAGATGGTGGAATACCTGCTGGACCAGCTCATGGAGCTGTTTAATGTGGATCTTTCCTACTTCGCAGAACGCGTGCCGGTCATAGACGACATTGCAAACATCTTTGTTGCGGTGGGCTGGGCGCTGCTTATCGGCAACCTGGCGTATCAGGCGATGCGTTC
>NZ_JACOPL010000017.1:0-37511 GCF_014287995.1 Agathobaculum faecis | reverse complement strand
TCCAGAATGGCCTGGATCTCCTCCTCCGAGGCGTCCCACAGCCGTTTCTTCAGCCGTCCTACCTTGTTATCCTCAAAAAATATGTTCGGATACGCTGTCGTTAAGTACTTCTCTTGCATAGCTGCATTCTCCTTGTATAAATGTAGGTTTTTTTCGCTTGGGTCCTACCGTCAGGAAGCGATACCCCTCTCTCCCTCACGGCCAGATCCAAGAACTCAACAAGTGGGAGGCGCTGCCGCGGCGGCCTCAAACCGCCGCGGCGCACCAAAAATCATATTTTATTCGTCTTTGAACGAATCGACATTCGTCTCGTCAACAACCTTGGTCGAAACCTCATAGAATTCCTTGACCTCGTTGCCCTCCAGTACGTCTACCGCAGCCACTACACCTTCATAGCCCTGCATATACGGATCGCCCCAAGAGGTAAGCGTGATCTTACCTTCCTTCAGCGCGGAAACCGCATCGTCGTTTGCATCCTGACCAGAAATCATAATCTCACCCGTCTTACCTGCAGCATCGACCGCCTCCGCAGTGCCCAACGCCATCTCGTCGTTGCAGCAGAAGAACGCGTCTACATCTGGGTAGGACTGGAGCAGGTTCTGCGCCACGTTCAGCGCCTCCGCACGGGAGTAGTTCGCAGACTGAGAAGCAACAAGTTCAATGTCCGGATACTCCTCGAGCGCTTTCTTGCAACCTTCGATACGGTCAAGCGAGGTCTGCGCACCGGTAGAGCCCTCAATGATGATCAGCGTACCCTTGCCGCCCATTTTTTCAAACAACGCTTTGGCAGTCTCGTAGCCCTGCTGTACGTTCTCCAAGCCGACAAAGGTTTCACACAGGCTCTCGTCACCCAGGCGGGTGTTAAGCGCTACAACAGGGATATCTGCATCAACGATACGCTGTGCAGCCGGAACAATTGCCTCGGTATCGACCGGACACAGAACGACGCAGTCTACGCCGTTCACGATTGCTTCATCACAAAGCTGATTCTGCTGCTCGTTGCCCGAACCCTCGGCGGTATCGACCGGCGTTTTTACCTCGACATTGTAGCCCAGCTCTTCGCCGGCAGCCTGTGCCCCCTCAGCCATGCTGATAAAGAACGGTGCGGTAGAGTTCTTCAGGATAACGGTAATGTTTTTACCCCCCTCTGCGTTTTCGCCTCCGTCGCCCGCCGCATTTCCACCATCGCTGCCGTTGCCGCAGCCTGCGAATGTGGCTGTCATGGCCGCTGCCATCAGCAGCGCCGCAATTCTTTTGCTCTTTTTCATGATACATTCTCCTTTTCTGGCTCTTTCTTTATCATCATACGGCGTGATGCCGTTATGACACACAAACAGATGCCTCACTTATTGCCTTTTCCCGCATATTTTGCCATCAGGTTGTTGAGTACGCGTTCATAAACAATTGCAAACAGAATTACAAAACCGACTACCGCCTGTTGCCAGTTGGTCGATACACCCATGATGTTCATACCGTTTCGGATAAACATAATGATCATTGAACCGATCACCGTATTGACAACCGAACCTGTGCCGCCGCAAAACGCGATACCGCCGATCAGCGCGGAAGCGATCGAATCGTTTGTCAACGTGCCTCGGATACTGGGATCGGCCGCATTCAGGCGCGCCAGATACAGGATGCCGGTCAGCGCGGCCAGCAGGCCGTTTGTGACATAAACGCCGAGGATAACCCCATCAGAGTGCATGCCAGACAGCTTGGTCGCCTTTTTATTGTGGCCCAAGGAGTAAAGCGTACGGCCATAAATTGTGCGACGCGTCAGGAAATACAGCACCGCGAACACAAGGAACGTGACCAGCGCAACATTCGGGATACCCGGGATCAGGTATCCGTTTACGATACTGCGGAAGCCGTCCGAAAAGCCGTAGACATACTCGCCGTTACATACGACATAGGCCAGGCCAAGCGCCATAAAGTCCACACTGAACGTTGCGATAAACGGTTCGATCTTTACCTTGCTGATCAGCACGCCATTGAACAGGCCGAATCCAAGTCCCACACCGAACGCAACCACAAGCCCCATAAAATAATTCCCTTGCTGGAAATAGGACGCGCTCAGATAACTGGAAAGAACCATGGTGGACGACATCGAGATATCAATACCGCCCGAGATAATGGCAAGGCTCATGCCGAATGCCATCAGGATCGTGAATGGAGTCTGCTGGAACACAACCTGTGTGATATTATCGACCGACAGGAAAGCCTCCGGCCGGAGCAGGGCGAAGCCCACGCATACAACCGCCAGGATCAGGAAACGGGAGAGCAGGTCGATCTGGTTTTTCTTTTTAACCGACATTGTTGTATACCCTCCTCTGCGCCTTGATATTCTTCCTGTGGTCGTTGACCACATCAATAATGATCAGAGCAACGATCACAAAGCCGGTGATCGCCTTCTGCCAGGTGGCAGGGATGCCAACCAGGCTGAGGCCGCTCGCCAGAATCTTCATCAGCAGCGCGCCGAGGATCGTGCCGCCAATGCCGCCTTTGCCGCCGATGAACGGCGTGCCGCCAATGACGATGGCCGCCATTGCGTTGAATGTATAGTCCACACCCACTGCCGGACTGCCTGAATTGGTCATGCAGGCGATCAGCACGCCGGCCAGCGCCGCAAACAGCCCGCTGAGCGCATAAACGATAATCGAAGTCTTGACCACGTTGATGCCGCTCACAGAGGCTACAGCCTGCGAACCGCCGAGCGCGAAAACATCGTAGCCGAATTTAGTCTTCTTCTGTATCCATACCATCAGCGCCGCCAGGATGACCGTGATCCAGATCACAACGTAGATACCGGCAATCTTTCCGTTGCCGATCCAGTTGACGATATCGTTCTTGATCGCCACGGTATTGCCGTCCGTCGTTACCAGCGCCAAGCCGGCAAAAACGCTCATCATACCGAAAGTGACAACCCAAAAGTCAAAATTACATTTGGCAATCAATAGCCCGTTGATCACACCGACCGCAATACCGATCAGCAGCGGCAGCAGCAGAGCCAGCGCGACCGGCACGCCGGCGTTATACAGCACCACCACGGAGACTGCAGCCATTGACACCACCGAACCGACCGACATATCAATCTTACCGATCAGGATGACCAGTGTGAAGCCCAGCGCCGCCATCAGCAGTGTGCAGGTGTTGCGGAAAATCATCATGATATTGTACGAGGATAAAAAGCGTTCGTTGGCCAAGCCAAACAGGACGAACAGCACGATGTTGCCGATCAGGATACCGGGGATGTTCAGCTTTCTCAGCCCTGCCAGCAGACCTGCCGCGCCCCCTTTCTGCGATTTATTCATTCACCGCACGCTCCTTTCCTCCAACAGCGAAGCGCATGATGGCCTCCTGCGTCATATTCTCGCGCGTCACCTCGCCCGTGATCTCGCCATCCTTCATGACATAGACACGGTCGGAGATGCCGATAACCTCGTTCATTTCGGAGGAGATCATCAGGATGCCGTACCCCTCCCCGACAAGGCGGTCGAGCAGCTTGTATATTTCGCTCTTCGCGCCGACGTCGATGCCGCGTGTCGGCTCGTCAATGATCAGAAATTTACAGCCGGTTTCCAGCCATTTGCCGATAACGACCTTCTGCTGGTTGCCGCCGGACAGCTCTCCGACCAGCTTTTCCGCGTTCGGAGTCGCGATACGAAGCTCCGCCACATATTTTTTGCCGATCTCGTCCTCCGGCCCCGAGCGCAGGACGCCACCCTTAAACACCTTTGTCAGGCTTGCCGCGACCAGATTTTCCTTGATGGGCATCTGCAGTACAAGCCCCTCAGCCTTGCGGTCCTCGGAAAGATAACCCATGGAGTTACGCACGCTCTTTACAGGGGTAGTCCGCGTGATTTGCTTGCCGTATAGTGTATAGCTGCCGTGTTCGATCGGCTCGTCCCCGAACACAGCCTTGGCGATCTCGGTACGTCCCGCGCCAATCAGACCGGACAGCGAAACGATCTCGCCCTCGCGCACATTTATATTCACGTTGCGGAAGCGCCAGCCGGAAAGGTCCTTTGTCTCAAAGATCACCTTGCCGGGTTCGCGGTAATGCCGTTCGTACATGTTCTCTATCTTGCGGCCGACCATCATGGAAATCAGCGTGTCCAGATCCATATCCTCTACATCCACCGTATCGATGTACTGTCCGTCACGCATAACGGTGACACAGTCCCCAATGCGCTTGATCTCGTCCATACGGTGCGAGATATATATGATCGCCACATTGTCTCTTTTCAGCTTTTCCACAATCTCGAACAGCTTATCGATCTCACGATCGGTCAGGGATGAGGTCGGCTCATCCATAATGACCAGCTTAACCTCCTTGGAAAGCGCCTTTACCACTTCCACCATTTGCATCTGAGCGATACTCAGCTTTTTGACCAGGATGTTGGGGTCCAAATCCAGTCCCAGGCGGTCCATCAGCTCACGGCTGTCCTTTACCATCTTTTTATAGTCGATTACGCCCTTGAGACCTTTTACCATCGGCTCGTGGCCCAGATAAATGTTCTGCGCGATCGTCCGTTCCGGCAACAGGTTGAGCTCCTGGTGGATCATGCTGATGCCGGCCTCCATGGACTGGCGGACATTGGTGAAATTGACCTCCTGTCCGTCATACCAGACCGTTCCCTCATCCCTGGTGTATACGCCGGAAATAATCTTCATCAGCGTGGATTTACCCGCTCCATTCTCACCGAGCAGGATGTGGACCTTGCCCTTTTCACAGGTAAGCTGAACTTTGTCAAGCGCCAAAGTGCCCGGAAAACACTTCGTAATCCCTGTCATGCGCAAGATCACGTTATCTTGTTTTACGTCCACTGAATTACCTCCTTGTCCTTAATCTGGCGTGCGAGCCAACTGATTCATCCTTTCGTTTACCAGAAGAATCGCCGTGTTATCTCTCTGCTTGAGCCCCATGGCGATCAGGCTGTTGTACATCTGCATGGTCAAGCTGGCGGTCGGCAGGTTTGCGTCAACCTGCTTTGCCAGTTCCATCGCCATACGCATGTCCTTGTGCATGTTATAGCCGGTCGAGGTCGGCGTGAAATCCCGCGCTTTCATGGTATCTGCCTTATAGCGCAGAATCGGCGCGGCGGCAGCGCTGTCCCCGATGAGATCGATCATTGTCTCCCAAGGGAGCCCCAGCTTTTCCCCCAGCACCAGCCCCTCGGAAAAGGACTGCAGCGCCTGCGCCAGCATCATATTAATGATGATCTTCATATATCGGGACTGCTCGCCGTCTCCCAGCCAAGTCTGGCGGTCGCCCAGAACCTTCAGATACGGCCGACAGGTCTCAAATACCTGCCGGTCGCCCGATACCATGATGCCGAGCGTTCCCGCCGCGGCAAAATGAGTACTGCCTGTCACTGGCGCGCGAAGCAACCAGCCGCCGTTCTTCTCCATCCGTTCTGCCGCCCTCGCAGAGGAATCCGGATCCACCGTACTCATATCAACCACTATTTTCTCCTGCAGGCTGGCCTTATCCAGACCGTCCGGCCCAGTGATTACATCCAGCAGAACCTCCCCGTTAGGGATCATCGTGAAAATGATATCCGCCTGCTCGGCCACCTCACGCGGGTTATGCGCCAGTCTTGCGCCAGTCTCCATCGCGTAACCGGACAGATCACGCCGGCCCGAGCCGCATATCGTTACCGGATAGCCAGCCTTGCAGAGCCGCGCAGCCATCGGGCCGCCCATCGCTCCGGTGCCGATCCAACCCAGCCGCTTCGTGCCGCTCACAGCGTCAACACCACTTTCATCGTCCCCTCCGGCACGCGCGCAGTCGCAAACGCCTGCGCCGCCTCCCCGATGGGATAATAATGGCTGATCAGCTTATCCGCAGAGGCCGGATTTTTGCACAGGAATTCCATCGCGCGCGGGAAATCGCCCGTGCCGCCGATCGAACCGATGACTGTCAGCGACTTGGTAACGATCAGCTTTTGCGCGATCTCTACCTTGGCGATCATTCCGACGCAGCCCAGCACACCGCCCGGCTTTACCAAGTTGAGCGCATTGGCAAATACCGGCGCGACTCCCGTCGTTTCGATCACCACATCGTATTTCGCCGCAGCATACAGGGAAGCGTAATCGCCGCCCTCGCTGCTGGGCGCAAGCTCCTGTGCTGCGGGGATACGCGCGCCTTCGCCGCGTGCCAGCGCGGTACGCGATTCCGCCAGATCGTATAGTTCGGCTTGCCTGCAGTTTTCCATATGCAGCAGAAGCATCAGCGCGCTCATGCCGATCACACCGCCGCCCAGTACCAGTACGCGCTTATCCGCGAAACCGCTGGGGACCGCTTTGCGCACTTTTTCCACTAAGTGCGCCGCGACCGCAACCGGCTCGGAAAGGCAGAGATGCTTGATATCCAGCCCCTCCGGCGCTCTGTATAAGTACATTTCATCACGCAGAATATAGTCGGCCGAAGCCCCGTCAACCGTGATGCCGAACTTTTCAATATGCTGGCACAGGTTTTTGTCCACCTCGCAGGACGGACAGGCGCCGCAGTACCGCGAGCAGTCACCGGTCACGACATCGCCGACCTCGACGCGGGTCACTTCGCTGCCGACCGCCTCCACCACGCCCGACCATTCGTGTCCGAACCGCATGGGATAGCTGTGCGGCCCGTTATAGGTGCCGTTGAACAGATGGATATCCGAGCCGCAGATGCCGACATAGCGGATACGGACCAGCACCTCGCGCCCCTGTGGGACCGGTTTTGGGCCTTCCTGCGCCTCCACGCATTTCGGCTCCTTCAAAATATACGAGATCATTCGTTTTCCTCCTCGCCGTTGGGATGGATGACCACCTTGACCGCGCCGTCCTTATGGTTGATAAAGGTGTCAAACGCCTGCTCCGTCTGCTCGATGGGGAATGTGTGTGTGACCAGACGCCGAGCGTTGACCTTGCCGTGGCCGATCATCCCTAGCAACGGCAGCGAGCAGTTCGGATTCGCGCGCACACCCTGAACCGTGATTTGGTTCTTTACCATATAATAAAGAGCTTCCTGTGTGGTCGGGACCTTGGGATACGCGATCACACCCACTTTGCCGTTTTTCGCGGTCATGCGGATCAGCTCGTCGAGCGTATCGCCGGCGCCCGCGCAATCAAAGCTGCGGTCGGCACCCCTGCCGCCGGTGAGCCGGCGCACCTCCTCCACAACGTCCGCAACCTCGGTCGTCTCGATCGTATGATCTACGCCCAACTCTCTGGCGACAGAGAGGCGGTCATGATCCCTGTACCCGATCACTATGGTTTTGGATCCCATGGCCTTCGCCATCTGCGCCAGCAGAATTCCCATCGGACCAGGGCCGATCACCGCTGTCCAGCCGCCCGGCACAATGCCGATCAGGCGGATGCCGTTAAACGCCGTACCGCCGGTATCGATCATGGCACCCTCATCATAGGTCACGTTTTCCGGCATGACGGTCAGCGCTTTCTGATCATAAACCTGATACTGCGCGTAGCAGCCGGGATGCGCATGCCCGTAATGGTGGTGGCCGGAATGCCCGTAATTCATACACAGATTATACAAACCCTGCTTGCACATTTCGCAGGTGCCGCAGCCGCTGTGCGCCTCGCCCGCTACACGGTCGCCGGGCTTCAGGTTGCTCACACCCTCGCCGATCGCGGCGACCCTTCCCGCAAACTCATGTCCAGCGATAAAGGGATAGTGCGGCGGCCAGCCGTCTTTGCGCACCTTTCCGGCGAAGATGCCGGGGTCTGATCCACAGATCGCGATCGACCGGATCTCTACCAGAACCTCGTTATAGCCCGGCTGCGGGATATCAACCAGTTCTACCTGATATTCGCCCGGCGCATGCAGCACAACGGCTTTCATTTTTTGTTCCATCAGCAATCCACCTCAGCAATCCCCGTTTGGATGAACGATGACCTTGAGCGCGCCGTCTTTCCGTCCGATAAAGGTGTCGAACGCTTCGTGTATCTGCTCCATGGGGAAGCGATGTGTAATCTGATCCTTTACGTTCAGGCTTCCCTGCGCCATCAGGTCAAGCACAATTTTGGAGCAGTTCGGGTTCGCACGCACGCCATGCAGCGTAATCTGGTTCATGATCAGCGACTTGAGCGCCGCCTCCTGCCCGTCTTTAGGCGGAATGCTGATCAGCGCCACATGGCCGCCCTTGCGCGCCATCTGCACGGATTCAAAATATGCCGTTGCATTGCCGGCCGCTTCAATCACCTGATGCGCGCCGCCACCGGTGATGCGCCGTACCTCCTCAACCGGATCGTCCACCTTTTCATAATCGATCGTATAGTCCGCGCCGAGCCTTGCCGCCATCGCCAAACGCTGGCGCCGGCCGATTACAATGGTCGCCGACCCCATGGCCTTTGCCAGACACATTGCCATAATGCCCATCGGCCCCGGTCCGATAATGGCGGTAAAGCCGCCCGGCTCCACGCCGGTCAGGCGCAGCGCGTTGTAAGCAGTACCCGCGGTATCCACCAGCGTCCCTTCGTCGTAGGTAACGTTATCCGGTAGCAGCGTCAGCGCTTTCTGATCATACACCTGATACTGCGCGTAACACCCCGGCGAACTATGCCCGTAGTGATGATGCCCCGCCGCCTGATTGCCATAATTCAGGCACAGGTTATAATAACCCTTTTTGCACATTTCGCAGGTGCCGCAGCCACAATGCGCTTCACCTGCTACCCGATCGCCCGGCTTGAGGTTGGTCACGCCCTCTCCCAGCGCTACAACCTGCGCCGCGAACTCGTGTCCGGCGATAAAGGGAAAGTGCGGCGGCCAGCCGTTCTGCAGCACCTTTCCATTAAAGATGCCGGGGTCCGACCCGCAAATCGCAACCGCTTTCACCTCTACCAACACTTCGCCGCGTCCCGGATGCGGTACGGGGACCCAATCCACGGAGAATTCTCCCGGCGCGTGTATCTGCACGGCCCTCATTTTCTCCTCCATCGCTTTAGACGCATCTCCTTTCTCCATGCACCGGCCTTCGCGGCCAAACTGTATGGTACAGACAGCCTATCATATTGCCATAATAAAATAACATCTATCTCACTGTCACTTTTTTGCATATGTAGAATATACTGGTTTTTTCTGCTTTTTTGGCATTTGAATGGCATGCCATATAAATGCCATTTGATTCCTCCGTCTTTTTTAGCGCCTCCCCTCTGTGTAAGACTATAATTCCACATTTCAACCAAAAAATCAAGTGTCTAAAACCTCATTTTTCATTCAATAAGCCACAAATTTTCGCTTCGCCTATTGTGCGAAAATCACAAAAATGAATTTTACCTCTTTATTTTTCCTTTTTCCTATTGATAAAACAAAGGAGCGGGCGTATAATGCAGCCAAAGTGGCATGCCATTGACATGTCATTTGCTGATCCTATCTATCACACCAACGATCCCATTCCATTTACAAATTTTAATACGAAAGGCAGGTACAAAAAGATGAGCAAATGGGAAATTCCGGCGAAAGGCGGGAATATGGAAGCGGACAACGGTATCTATTATCAGAACATGACGCGCAAGGAAGTGAGCGAGCGTCTGGAGAAGAACGACGTGATTCTGATTCCAGTAGGCTCCACGGAGAACCATGGAGCAAGCGCGCCGTTTGGAGAGGATACCTATCTTGACACGCGGCTGTGCGAGCAGGTGGCAAAGGCGACAGGCTGCACAGTGGCGCAGCCGATCTGGTACGGCTCCCACCCGTATCACCATCTGGGGCAGAAAGGGACGATCATCATTCCCGAGGAGACGCTGGCGGATTACCTTGTGTATGTGTTCGCGGGCTTCTGGAACGCGGGCTTCCGCAAGATGATCGTGGTCAACGGTCATGGGCAGGATTATGTGATCCCGCTGGCGATCCATAAATTCGGGAAGAAGTTCCAAGTGCCGTCAATCATCCTGTACACACACTTCTGGAACTGCGCCAAAGAGCAGCTGGACACAAAGGACAGGGGCGGTCCGTACGATACGCCGTTCGTACACGCGGATGAAGTGGAGCAGTCGTGGTCGCTGGCGCTGTTCCCCGAGCTGTGCAAGATGGCGTATGCGGAGAAGGTAGAAGCAGCGCCGATGCTGCCCAAGGGACATATCAACAACTCGGCGGAACGCGGGAGCGGCCCGATCAAGTGGTACAATGCGCTGGGCTCATGCGGGATGGAGTGCATCTGCCAGCCGCAGGGCGTAATCGGAGACGCGAAGCTGGCGGATCCGGAAAAGGCGCGCAAGGGCATTGAGATGACGCTGGACTATCTGGAGAAGCTGGTAAACGACATTCTGGAGCGCTACCCTGCGGGTCAGCTTCCGCCGACCGAGCTGATGACCCAGCGCGATCCCGAGGCGGTACGCGCCGTCCTCGCCGGCGAGCGCCATATCTATACCCTCGCATACGATTGACCGGAGGAGAGTGAGCGAACATGAAAAATCTGCTCGCCATCACGGCGATCACCAGCGGAGCCCCGCGCGCGCCGCTGGTGCTGCGCGGCGATCTGGTGAAGGCCGTCGGGCAGGCTGCGGATTGGGGGTATGACGCCATCGAAATCCACATCATCGACGCGGGCGATTTTCCGCTCCCGCTGATGAAAGACGCATGCTCCCGTTATGGCGTCAAGGTTTCCGCTATCGTCACCGGTCAGATCTTCACCCGCCGGAACCGGTGCATCACCTCCCCCGATCCGGCGAACCGCGAAGCCGCTATGGCCGAAGTAAAGGCCTATATCGACATCGCCGCCGCGCTCGGCGCGACGGACGGCGTCGTGATCGGCTGGGTAAAGGGCAACCGGCCGGATACCCAGCAGGAGGAGTTCGACCGCCTGCTGGCCGGCCAGCTGCGCGAGCTTGGCGCCTATGCCTCGAACAAGGGCCAGCGCATCCTGGTCGAGGTCATCAACCGGTATGAAACCAACCTGTTCAACACCGCCGCCGAGCTGCGGGAATTTCTGGACAAATGGGAGCTGCCGAATTGCTGGGTCCATATGGACACGTTCCATATGAATATCGACGAAGCGGATATGCCGCAGGCAATCCGCACCGCCGGCGACAAGCTGGGCTATCTCCATGTTGCCGATTCCAACCGCTTGTATCCCGGCGCGGGGCATTTGGATTTTGCCCCTATCCTTGCCGCGCTGCAAGAGGTGGATTACCAGGGGACCATCTCGCTGGAGTGCATCCCCGAGCCGGACAGTATGACTGCCGGCGTCCGCGGCATGGCATTTCTGTCAAAAGCCGTGAAATGTTCTTGACAGTACTTGGAGATTATAATAGACTAATTTTAGCAATTCGATGCAAAATAACAAAATTATGGTCTCCTAAAAGGCTGTGAAGAATGGTGAAAACGAATGGAATTTTTTGACGAAGGCACTGCAAACGGCGAAAGCAAATCGGAATTTGTATATCGGGTCCTGCGGGATAATATCCTCAACGGCACTTATGGCCCCGGCGCTGCGCTGTATATCCGCGAGCTCAGCAGCCAGCTTGGGGTCAGCCGCACGCCTGTGAAGGAGGCCATCAGCCGCTTGGCGTTTGAGGACTATGTCGAGCTGCTTCCCAACCGCTGCGCCATCGTCTCCAGGATCAGCGCTACCGAGGTCATCGAATTGCTGGAACTCCGGGAGAGCCTGGAACGCTCCGCCGCCTACTATGCCGCGCTGCGGCATACCGAGGCGGATATCATGGAGATGCAGCAGATCCACGATTACCACCGAACGATACCGGCTGAGCAGAAAGAGGCTGTGGCGGAATGCGACCAGCGCTTCCACATGGCGATCGCCAAGGCCACCTACAACCGCCAAATGTATCAGACGATCGAAAAGGTGTTTACCAAGCTGGTTCGCGTATCCGTCGCGATTTCCCAGGCGCGCCTCCCCGACTCCCTCGTACAGCATACCAACATCCTCAACGCCATCCGAGAGGGCAACGCAGAGGCCGCGCGCCGCTACATGTCGGAACACGACCAAGATATCCTGACCTCCGTAAAGCTGTTCCAGTATCAAAATATCCATTTGTTCCGCTCGTAACCCTTACATCCATAAAAAGTTCCAGATTCCAAACGGATCTGGGGCTTTTTTTGTCTTTCCGCGCATTACCGCGCCGCGTTTGCGCGCGAACAAAGGAGAAATTGAAAATGGAAAAACTGATTGACCTTCTTCCCTCCCTGCAGGACAAGCTGCAGGACAAGCCGCTCGCCCTGTACCCCGAATCCTGGAACCAACTGGAAAACGGCCAGCTCTGCATGGCGGATTTCGGCTCTTACGACGCGATCCTTTTCTGGGGCAGAAACTGCCCGTTTCAGGCCGACGAAGTCGTGGAAATAGACCAGCTCCCACTCGCCAAGGTCCCCCTGACCCACGAAACCGCGGTCTGCCTGCACCATCTTCTGCCCTTCACCGCCCCGCAGCCGGTCCTGGGGCAGGACCGCAGCTTTGGCATGGGCGACCGGCTCGGCATCGCCACCCTGGGCCATATCCATGCCATCCGGAAATATGATGTGTACCCGATTTTTGCCCAGCAGTCCATGCGCGAGATCAAGCTGATGAACCGGACGTATGACGACGTGCTGGACCGCGTGACGTTCCAGGTGCTGCAGGCTGGCTTCAAAAAGGGCTACGGCGCGGACGGCGACCACCTCAAGTCCCTGGAGGAGGTCAGATACGCGATCGACTGCGGCTATACCATGATTACCCTGGACTGCAGCGAGCATATCCGCGGCGAGGCGGCGTCCATGTCCGGCATGGAGCTGGAAGCGCTGCGCCCGCTCCCTGCCGCGCTGGAGCAGGAATATCTCGGCCGTTCGTTCCAGCTTACGGGCGACGTTTCCGTCCAGTTCACCCGCACCACCCTGCACCAGGCCTACCTGATCTATGGCGAGGCCATTTCCTTTGCCAAATCGATCTATGACGCCTGCATCGCCGGTTCCAGCGTGGAGCTCGAAATTTCGATCGACGAGACCGAAACACCCACCACGCCCGCGCAGCATTTCTTTGCCGCCAATGAGCTGAAAAAGGCCGGCGTGGTTTTCAAAACCATGGCGCCCCGCTTCTGCGGCGAATTCCAAAAAGGCATCGATTATATCGGCGACCTCGCGCAGTTTGACGAGGAATTCAAGGTGCATGTTGCGGTGGCCGACCATTTCGGCTATAAGATCAGCGTGCATTCCGGCTCGGACAAATTTGCAGTCTACCCCTCCGTCGGCCGCATGACGCACGGGCGGTTCCACGTCAAGACCTCGGGTACCAGCTGGCTGGAAGCGCTGCGCCTGACCGCGGTCGCGGAACCCGCGCTCTTCCGCGAGCTGTACGCCTATGCCATCGGCGTATTTCCGGAGTCGCGCGCCAATTACCATGTTTCCACCGAGCCCGAGCAGATCCCCGATATCTCCGGCATGGCGGACAAGGATCTCCCCTCCTTGCTCAATCTGGCCACATCGCGCCAGCTCCTGCATATCACTTACGGCAAAATCATGAACGAAACCAATCCGGACGGCTCGCTCCGCTTCAAGGACCGCCTTTACCGTTTCTGGCGGGAGCACCGCGCGGAATACGACAGCATTCTCGAGCGGCATATGGACCGCCATCTCAGCCTATTGATGCCCCATATGTAACTTTGTGGAAAAACGCCTCCAAAGCGCTGCTTTGGAGGCGTTTTTCCCGCGTTTCTTATCGGCGGGCCTTGAAGCCACGCGCATACGCCGCGGGCCAGTCGTAATCGATCCGGTAATCCCGCGCCGTGTTGAGCACCCAATAGGGGTTGCGCAACAACTCGCGGCCAAGCGCCACAAGGTCCGCGCGGCCGTTCCCCAGGATTTCTTCCACCTGATGCGGGTCGGTAATCAGACCAACCGTGATCACCGGCAGGCCGGACGCCTGCCGGAGAAATTCCGCCGCCTTGACTTGATAGCCAGCATACAAGGACGCGGGCGGGGTCGGCACAACGCCACCCGTGCTGACGTCAAGAATATCCGCATAGGGCCGTATGAGCGCCGCGACCCGCGCCATCTCCTCCGGATGCATTCCATCCGGCTCGTAATCCTCCGCAGAAACACGCACCAGCACCGGCTTTTCCGCCGGCCACACCTCATGCACCGCCTGCAGCACCTCAAGCAGCAGCCTGCAGCGGTTTTCGGTCGAGCCGCCGTAGCCATCCGCACGCCTGTTGGTCAACGGAGACAGGAACTCGCTGAGCAGATAGCCGTGCGCCGCGTGGATCTCGATCGCGTCGAACCCAATCCGCGCCGCCCGTGCAGCCGCGCTGCGGAACGCCGCGACCGTTTCCCGTATATCCGCTTCGGTCATTTCGCGCGGCAGGGGCGCGCCTTCGTCAAAGGGGATCGCGCTCGGCGCATAAACCGCAGGGACCGACGCCTCGCATTTGCGCCCCGCGTGGTTGAGCTGAAGCGCCATTTTCGCCCCCTGCTCCTGGCAGGCTCTGACGATCGGCGCAAGCGCCTCTGCCTGCTCGTCGTTCCACAGGCCCAGGCAATGATCGGAGATCCGTCCGCAGGGCAGAACCCCTGTGGCCTCCATAATAATCAGCCCCACACCGCCTACGGCGCGCGCGGTGTAGTGTGAAAAATGGAACGCTTTCGCCATCCCGTCCGTCCCCGCGCTGTACATGCACATGGGGGGCATCACAATCCGGTTGCGCAGCGTCATATTTTTTATAGTAAAAGAGGTCAATCCGTACATATGCAGTTTCCTTTCCCGCCGGATACCGGCGCGCAGCAGATTTCTGTTTTCTTTTCAAGGCGGCGGCTCCGGCCCTGCCGCCGCTTCCGCCACTCTATTTACAGTATACGCCAAATGGTCCGGCGGCACAATCCGCTCCGTTTATTTTTCCGCGGGAGGCCTGTCGGACTGTACACGCCTTAAACGTTCACTATCCATACATTTCACGAATTTTTGTCTAAAATCCGACTTTCTTTTTCCTCTTTCCGCACTTATAATAAAATTGGTATAAACCGGTAAAACAACGGAGAAAGAAAAAGGGGGAGCCTTGATGGAACAGTATCCGATCACAGCCGCGCAGCGGCTGCACCTTGTCACGCTGCAGAATGCGTGCGAAAAGCAGGTGCTCAATATCTGCGTCAGCCTGTTCATCCATCTGGATGTTGATTTTGACGCGCTCGCGCGGGCGGTGCGCCGCGCGGTCGAGCGGGACGACTCCGTGCGCGTCCGCTTCACCTGCGGGAAGGACGGAACAGCCCGCCAGTATATCGTGCCGGCGGACGACCGTCCGGTCCGCCATGTCGATCTGTCCCGCATGACCGAGTCCGAGGCCATGCTTGAGCTGCACCGCTGGAGCCGCCAGCCGTTCGAGCCGCGGTGGGACGCGCCGCTGTTTGAGATCGTCACCGTTGCCATGCCGGATGGCTGGAACGGCGCCTTTGTCCGCATCGATCACATGCTGTCCGACTCCTGCGCTATGATCGTGCTGCTCTGCGATGTGGTCGAGCTGTACGCCGCCGAGGTGTTCGGCACCAAGCCGCCCGCAGACCGCGCCCCCTACCTTGCCTCTCTGCAGCGCGACCTGGAGCGCGCGGCCGATCCGGTCCGCACGGCGCGCGACCTTGCGTTCTGGAAAGAGCAGGCTGAACGGGCGGGCGAACCGCTCTACACCGATATCCGCGGCCCCGGCCATACCGCCTCCGGCGCGCGCTGGGCGCACAACGAAAAACACGACCTGACGGTCGGCCAGCGCACATTCATCCTTGAGTCCGCGCCCGCCGAACGCCTGCTCGAATTCTGCGAGGAACAGAATATCTCCATGACCAATCTGCTGCTCATGGGCCTGCGCACCTATCTGTCCAAGCAGAATGACGGCGAGCCTGATATCAGCGTGCGCAACTATGTATCGCGCCGCGTGTCCCGCATCGACCGCAAGGCCGGCGGCACGCGCATCCACTGCTTCCCCTGCCGCACGGTGATGCCCGCAGATACCAGCTTTATCGAGGGCGTGCGCCAGATTGCCGCGGTCCAGAACCAGGTATACCGCCATACGGATTTCGATACGCTGGAAGCCGACCGCCTGCGCCGCGAGCGCTGGGGCGCGCCCGCGGACGCACTGTACGAAAGCATTGCGCTCACCTACCAGCCGTTCCCCATGCGGATGCAGGACGACCACCTCAACCAGATCGAATACCGTTCGATCTGGCACGATAACGGCACCGCTGTGCAGCCGCTCTACCTGACGGTTATGCACCGTCCGCTCGGCACGGGCATGGATTTCTATTTCAAATACCAAGCCGCATGGTACAGCCTGGAGGAAGTCGAAAAGCTTTACTATTACCTGATGCGCATTCTGTTTGCCGCGGTCGAGGATCCGGAGATCACCATTGGAGAGCTCATCCGCACGGTCTGACGCTGCTCTGTCCCACCGCGAAAAACCGCCTGCCGGCCTACAAACCGGCAGGCGGTTTATGCTTTTTATACCCGCTGGACCGTCTGCGCGTTTTCCGGACGGGGACGCGGATCAAGCAACGCCCGCTCGACGCTCCAGTAGAACGCCTGCTCACCCATCAGCTCCACAATGCCTGCCCGCCGCAGCATGGTCATGGAGGCCGTGGGCAGCCCGCAAATCGCCACGTCCACGCCCCTTTCGCGGAAGCTCTCCAGAATGGCCTGTAGGGTTTGCGCGGCGGATACATCCACCGTCGGCACCCCGCGCATGGACAGCAGCAGTGTATCGCAGCCCGCCACGCGGTCGGGCAACTCCTCGAGCACGCTGATGTTGGCGAACAGCAGCGGACCAGTGATGTAAGCGACCATCGCGTTGCTGTACCGCGCGTTCAGCACCGGATCGTCGTTTTTCAGGCGGGACATATCCACCCGCTCGTAGTTGATCTGCAGCTTGGACAGGCGCGCGACCATCAGTATCAGCCCGAGACCCACGCCGACCACGATCGCAACCGTCAGGTCGAACATGATCGTGCAGACCATCGTGACCGCGAATTTCGCAATCGCCCCCTTAAACCGGTGGGAAAACATATACCGGATCGCATGCCACTCGTTCATGCGCCACGCGGTCACCATCAGGACACCAGCCAGCGCAGCGAGCGGCACGTTACGAATCACAGGCGCGAGCGCGAACATCATAATCAGCAGCCCAACCGCATGGAACACGCCGGTCAGACGGGTCTGCGCGCCCGAGCGCACCGCGACCGAGGTGCGGGCCAGCGCGGCGGTCGCCGGTATGCCGCCGAACAGCGGCAGCACCAGATTGCCTACCCCCTGCGCGAACAGCTCCTGGTCGTTGTTGAGCCTGACTCCGGTCGCCCGCCCCGCGGACGCGCCGCACAGCAGGCTTTCCAGCATGTTCAGCACCGCGATGGAAAAAGCGGGCGCCAGCAGCGCGGGTACGGCGCTCCAGTCGACCGCCCGTGGGGAAAGCCGGTCGGGCAGCAGCAGCGTCTGCGGTATTTCTCCCACCGTCGCGATATCCAGGCCGAGCAGCATGGTCGCGGCAGTCGCCAGAATAATGCCGATCAGCGACGCCGGAACAACCGCGTTCCACTTCTTCGGGAACACCACCATCAGCACCGTCACAAACAGTGCGACCGCCGTGGTTGCCAGATCGGGCCGGAAGCCAAGCGTGCCGTAGCTTGCCAGCTTGGCCAACGCCGACCCGCCCTCGGAATATGTGCCGAAAAAGTTGTCGATCTGCCCCATGGCAATGATCACCGCGATACCAGAGGTGAAGCCTGTGATGACCGGAGCGGGTACGAACGCCGTCAGGTTGCCCAGATGCAGCACTGCTGCGATCAACAGCATGATGCCCGCCAGGAAAGTGGCCACAAACATCCCCTGCATCCCATATGTACCGATCAGCGAGCCGAGAATCGCCGCCATCGCTCCGGTCGGACCGGATATCTGATAGTAGCCTCCGGTCAGCGCCGAGATCACCAGTCCGGCAACGATTGCCGTTACCAGGCCGCAGGCCGCGGTCGCGCCCGCGGAAACGCCGAACGCCAGCGCGAGTGGCAGCGCAACCGCCGCCACTGTCAGCCCTGCCATCAGATCCTGTGACAGTTTATGCCCGTTGTATCCCCTGAACTCGTTCCTGAGCTGCTGCAGGAATGCCTTTCCCATTTCATTTCCCCCATTTTCTGATTTTTCCCGCGCCCCTCGCGGCGCGAAAAGCCCCGCAATGCTGCATCGCGGGGCTACGGGACATGGAACGGCGCTGCACCGCCATGTCCCCTGTTTGTTTCAGCGCGCCAGGTACTCCCGACCGATCCGGTCCGCTTCCAGAAGCGCCTGGTACACGTCCTCCGCCGTAATATCGGGGGACAGGTTTTTGGTGGACTGCGTCGGTACGCAGGCCGCCTCCGCCACCTTGCGCAGGGTTTCCTCCCTGATCTCGGTAATGCCGAGCTGCGCGAGCGTCATCGGCAGCTCGACCCGCGCCAGGAACCCCAGCACCTCCTCAAGCGTCTGCGCATCCGTCTTTTGCAGCACAAGCTGGGTCAGCACGCCAAACGCGACCTTTTCGCCGTGGTACATGCCATGCGCCTGCGGCTCCTGCGCGAAGCCGTCGTTGATCGCGTGGGCCGCCGCAAGGCCGCCGCTCTCAAAGCCGACGCCGCTGAGCAGGATATTCGCCTCGACCACCTTTTCAAGCGCGGGCGTGTATTCGCCGCGCTTGACGCCATCGAGCGCTTCCGAGCCGTAGCGCAGCAGCAGGTCGTAGCACAGGCGGCTCATCATAGCGACGGTTTCGGTCTCCTGACCGCGCGCCATGGTCTTGACGCCGTTTTTGCGGCACGCCTCCGCCTCGAACCAGGTCGAAAGCGCGTCGCCCATGCCGGCCGACAGCAGGCGGGCCGGTGCCTTGGACAAGATCTCGGTGTCCACCAGCACGAGGTCCGGATTGCGGCGCATCATGACCGCCTTGACCACCACGCCCTGCTCATTATAGAGTACCGCCACGCCCGAGCACGGCGCGTCGTTCGAGGCCACGGTCGGGATGATGATGCAGGGCAGGCCGCCCAGGTTCTCGGCAACGGTCTTCGCCGTGTCGATCACCTTGCCGCCGCCCATGCCGATCACGGCATCGCAGCCCGCGGCCTTGCAGGCATCCATATGGGCGAAGACCTCAGCCTTGGTCGCCTCGCCGTGGAATTCGGCAAAGACAACTGTTTTTTCCTGCTCCGTCAGGCTTTGCTCGATCTCCTCGCCAAACCGGCGGCGGCCGCCGGGCGAACAGAGCACATAAAACGTGCTGCCAAGCTTTTTCACACTCTGACCGAGCTTTTTGCGCTCCCCAAAGCCCTGTACATACCGGCCGGGCGCTTTCATTGCGATAGACATTGTGGTTCATCCTCCTTGTTGTTCCCCGGGCGTCCCCTGTCCGTCCGGTGCAGTTTGTATTGCCGAAACGAGCCGCTGTATCCGCTTCTGCGGCTATTATATCATATGCATCCGTATTTTTGAAGAAAAAACCGTTCCCGCGCGCAATTTTCTTCCATATGGATGTTTCCTTCTCTCTCCTCTTACTTTTCGTTCCCACGCTGTGTAAAGTCCAGGGGCCGTTAGGGCGGCGAAGACCGTCCGCAACACTGAACCGCGCCTATGGAAAGGCGCTCCCTTATTCAGCCGCCCATTGTAACCGCCGCCCAGATGAAAGCGCTGGAACACGCGGCGGATAGCGTCAGCCTGTCCTACCAGCAGCGGTTGTGCAGGGCGCGTTCTGGGCCAACCTGACCATCACATTCCACGCACTCAAGCAGGGCCAGAGCGCCCCTGCCGCCGCCGCGCCGCGCCCAAACCGCGCTGAGTAGCCGGACGTTCCTCCTCATTCTCGCGGTCCCCCCTTGCAGCCAATGCCCGAAAAGCATCGGAAAACGGAACTTATCTCATCTAAACCCGTCGCATGCCGCCTTTCCGCCTGCGGGATTTCTTTTCCTGAACCGTTTTGGTTGCATTAATTTTTGTCGTTTCATGTCGCCCGTTGTCGAATATTACATATTTTGACATATCATGGAATCATCTTACAGTCAAGGTGGTTTTATCATATGGAAAAATCCGAGCGAATCATTCGAACAATTATCGGCGCGGAAAAGGCAAACACCCATGCGCTCGCGCTTTCCGTGGAGGTCATGGCCGACCTGCTCTTCCGGCAGAAAATCCCCATGGATGATATTTATGTCGGCAGCGACGTCTATCCGGTCGTAGCCAAGCGGTCGGGTAAATCGCTGACCGCCGCCACGCGCCAGATCGAACGCACCGCCAACCTATGTCTGGACGCGCTGCACAGCCCGCTGGCCAAGCAGTATATTGGCCGCACGATTTCCGCCCGGCCAACGCCGCGCATGCTGATTATTTATCTGGCGTTTTACGTCCATTTCGACAAGCCTTTTTTCGAGGTCATCCAGGAGCATCCCTCGCTCCTCTTCTGAGTCTGCCGATTCCCGCGGCTTATCTCACATAACAAACAGGCCGGAGGCATAAGCCTCCGGCCTGTTTGCCGTTTATATCCGATTGTGTCCGGCACGCAGCGTTTCCCGCAGGCCGATGAATAAATAGGTGCGCGCTCCCTGTTCGGTATAGCGGAGCATCTGTCCATTGTTACATCCAGCATGCAGTCCCATGCCGCTCGATCGCGGTAATCATCCGGTACATGGCGGCATGAAAATCCGGATCGGTCTGCGTCCTTTCATCAGGGATGGTCCAGCACTGCCTTTCCGAAAAGCAAGCTTTGATTAAGATGTTGCACGCTGCAACTTTCCGCGTGGCACAGCTCCTGCTGCATGCTCTCTAAAAAATAATGTATCCCGTCTTTGCGCAGTCTCCGCGGACGGAGCCAGGAAAAGCTGGCGCTGCAGGCGGAAAGCACTCCTGCTTTTTAAGGATGGAGCGGGAAGCTATTATTTCTACACGATTCGAGACAAAATGAAACCCGCACTTTTTCATTAAGAAAAAGTGCGGGTTTTTGGCGGAGATGGAGAGAGTTGAAGACGAGCGTAGAATTATTTTCACCCAATTATGCCTATATTTTCCCTTTCCAATGAGGACTGGCAACATATTATTCCACCTTCATCATGCGGTAACCAACTCCAATATGGGTCTGGATATACTGCGGTGCATCAGGATCTTTCTCCAGCTTTTTTCTCAGCGTTGCCATAAATACCCGAAGCGAAGCCACATCATTTTCCCAGCTTCTTCCCCAAATTTGCTGCGTGATAAAGGTATGTGTCAGCACCTTTCCTACATTTTTGCAGAGAAGGCACAACAGCTTATATTCACTTGGGGTCAAGTGCAGTTCCTGTCCGTCCAAAAATGCACATCCCGCAGCAAAATCGACTTTCAGCTTACCATTTACAAATACAGACTCTGTATTGACCGCCCCGATTTGCAGAGCGGATAACCGGCGCTGCGTCACACGCAGCCGCGCCAGCAGTTCCTCTACGGAAAACGGCTTGGTCAGATAGTCATCCGCGCCGGCATCCAATGCTTTAATCTTATCTGAGTCCTCGCTGCGGGCGCTGATGACAATAATCGGCATATTGGACCAGGAGCGGACGCGATGTATCACCTCTACGCCGTCTATATCCGGCAGCCCTAAATCAAGCAGCATAATATCAGGATTGTGTGAGCTTGCTTCCAGAATGGCTGTTTCTCCGTTGAGCGCTGTTATGGAGCGATATCCGTGCGCTTTCAAGGTTGTTGTGATCAGGTTTCGGATCGGCATATCATCCTCCACGACCAATATTAACGGTTTATTCATGCAATTCGACCTCCCCAGCCGGTATTGAAAAAGTAAAAACCGAACCCTGCGGCAAATGATCCGACACAGTGATTTCTCCGCCGTGGGCGTTAACAATGGACTTGCATAACGCCAGCCCCAGCCCCATGCTGCGGCGGCTGTCGGCGATACGGTTCGACGCGCTGTAAAACATATCAAATATCCGCGGCTTTGCAGAATCAGGTATCCCCGGACCGTTATCCGCAACAGAAACATCAACATATTTCCCCTGACGCTTCCAGCCGATATTGATTTCCGAACCCGGCGGCGAATATTTTATCGCATTATTCACAATGTTGATTATCACCTGAATAATGAGCCTTGCGTCTATTTCCACCAGTGTAAATTCGTCGCTGCTTTGTACATGCAAATGATATTCTGTGCTTTTCCGGTCGATATGGCGCAGTGCCTCTGCAACCACCTCATCTATCAGCTCCGTAGAAAGGCTGAGGTTCATCCGGCCTGATTCAAGCCTGCTGACAGACAACAGATTCTCTACCAGATTGATCAGCCACATTGCATCGTCATAAATATCAGCATACATCCGGTTTTTTGTCTGTTCATCAAACAGCTTTCCATTGGAAAGGAGGTTGCTCGCATTACCCGAAATCGCCGTAAGCGGGGTGCGGAGATCATGCGAAATGGATCGCAGCAGATTTGCCCTGAGCTGCTCGTTCTTCGCCATAACGGCAGCCGCCTCTTTTTCTTCCAAATTGTTCTGGTTTTCAAGCGCCAGCGCGCATTCCCCCAGAATGGACAGCAATATGCTGGTTTCTACGGAATCCATTGTTTTTCCCATAGCCGCAATGCCGATCACGCCGTATACCTGCTTCCCTGTACGGATGGACAAGTAGGTGCAGCGGGCCCCGGGCAAATTGTCCGTGCCTGCGCCGGCGCGTCTGTTGTTCGCCAGCACCCACTGCGCTACCTGCTTTTCCTCTGCCGACCGATAGATCTCGCCAGTTTGCGTGTCATCCATCAGAAAAAGCGTCGGGGGGTTCAGCGCGCCGTTTTCTATATTATACGCAACGACATCGCGCTGAAATATTTTTTGCAACTGGGTTGCGGTTATGGAAAGGATTTCTTCCTGTGTCTGTGCTTTTTGCAGGCACTGGTTCGTTTCAAAAAGGAGCTTTGTTCGCCACGCGACCTGCGCCGAATGCTTTGCATGCGCTTTCAAGCGCGCAGCCATGGAACCGGTGATGAGGGATACGAGAAACATGACCAGAAACGTGACCGGATAATCGCTTCCATGCGCCTGCAGCGTAAAACGCGGCTCTGTAAAGAAAAAATTAAACGCCAGCACGGCGATGACTGACCCTGTCAGACTGCAAACCGAGCTTTTGGTAAATACGGAGATCAGCATGACCCCCAACAGATATATTGCTATGACATTCGCTTCCGTTGAACCGAAATGGTAAAATACCCAACCGGCCAGCGTGACCAATATCAGAATCAATGCGCTTTTCATCAGATCCAGTAGGGATACCGGTGATACATACATGGCTTCCATGTATTTTGCAGCGGTTTGATTCGCCGGATGGTTATCCGGTATGATATGGATATCCAGTGCCGGAGCCAGATAAATCAGCCGTTCAATCAGGGAGGGCCTTCGGAAAAACAGACGGCCCTGCTGTGTGCTGCGGCCTATTACAATTTTAGCCGCGCCAGACAGCCTTGCAAATTCTGCGATCTGATAGGCAACATCATCACCATACACGGTTTCAACGGTCGCGCCTAACTGCTGCGCCAGCCTGATGTTTTCCTGAAGCTGTTCACGGTCAGCCTCTGTCCCCCATTGAAAGCTCTTTGTCTCTACAAAGAGCGCGATCAATCCGCATTGGAACGCATTTGCCATTTGCGCAGCGGCACGGATAATCCGTTCGCTCGATGGAGAAACGGAAATACAGACAAGGATCTGGTCATGCGTATGGGGCGGCGTCTGCTGCATACAGGCTGCCGCCCTATCTGCGCAACGGCGCAGCCCGACTGCCCGCAATGCGTTCAGTTGAGAGAGCGGGAACGCCTTTCGGTTTTGCCGCAGCAGCCGCTCGCACAGGAGCTCGGGTTCGATATCGACAAACTCTACACGGGCGGCCTGATCAAAAATACGATCTGGGATACGGTCTGGAATAGTTCCCCCAAATATATCGGAAACCGTGTCCTGAAGGCTTTCGATATGATGGATATCCAATGTTGTATATACATCTATTCCGGCTTTGAGCAGTTCCTCGATATCCTGATAGCGCTTCCTGTGGCGGGCGCCATCAATATTGTTATGCGAAAGATCATCAATCAAAATCAGATCCGGCATACGTTTCAAACACATTTCCAGATTGACTTCCCTGTCTGTCCGGCCATTTTTCTTTAGCTCTTTACAGGGCAGCATTTCAAAGCGATCCGCAAGCGCTCGGGTATCTTTCCACGCATCGCCGGAAAGCAGCCCGATTACTACATCCTGTCCCGCCTGCCGGACGCGTTCGGCCGTTTCCAGCATCCGCCAGCTCTTCCCCGTGCCGGAAAAATAGCTGGCAAAGATCGTCAGCTTTCCATACTGTTTCTCCACATCAGACAGCCCCTCTGTCTTGAATGCCATTGCACTCCCCCCTTGATTCAGGAGTATTATATCACTGCCTATGCCTTGTGTATACAAAACTGATGTACAAATTCCTGTGCAAGCGGGTTGGGGGCATCCATTCTCCACATAACCTTTTGCTGCTGGGATTCCTTTTCAGCCGACGCCAGTAGCGCCCCATCCTCATCCATCACCAGCGGCTGGGACGAAATAACGGAAAGACGGTGCAGAAGCAAGCGACCGCCTGCTGCCTCTGGGGTGACGACAGCCGCACCTAAGCGGCGGCTGTTCAGCATTTGCAGGATTTCACCTCCCTGTCTGATCGACAGGGTGTAATGCTTATCGGAATGCAATGCTTTCATGTCGTTCAGGATTTCCATGATCCGCTTTACCACGCATGGATTCGACGTCGCAATATAGAAGCAGTCCGTTTCCTTATGCTCCCGCATTTCCTGCATCGTCTTCGCCAATTTCACCATGAGGTAGAGCCCCAGCAGCATGAGAGCTAAAAAGCCGGCTGCCAAAGCAATATCTTTCATTGGTTTCCCTTCTTTTCTGTAGCAGAAACAGTATCATATATGGAAACACCTTTGGACGTCATGATAGCTTCCCAAAACCAAAATCGTACTGTTTTCCTTCAGGGTGGTTTCCGGTGTGACCGCAGTCTCCTCAAATCTGCCGTCTTTCTTGACGGCCATAATATTCACATGGTACCGTTTCCTTACATCCAATTGCCCGACTGTTTTTCCTGCCCATCCTGCCGGCACCTCAACTTCAAAGATGGCGTGGCCATCACCCAACGCGATATAGTCTGCAATGTGATCCGAGCTGTATCGGACAGCGGTCCATATCGCCATCTGCTTTTCCGGATACACCACTTCATCCGCGCCGTTCCGCAGCAGAAATTTTCTCTGGACATCTCTGGACGCCCTCGCTACGACCCTTTTTGCACCAAGCTCCTTCAATAGCGAGGTGGTCTCCAGCGAACTCTGAAAATTGTCGCCGATTGCCACAATGCAGATATCAAAATTCCTCACCCCAATCGACGAAAGGAATTCCTCGCTGGTGCTGTCGCCGATCTGGGCATTCGTTACAAATGGCAATGCAGCGTTTACCCTCTCCTCGTCCTGATCCACCGCCATGACCTGATGATTCATTTCATTCAGTTGTAAGGCGATATGGCGTCCAAAGCGCCCCAGACCAATCAGCAAAACCGCTTTCATAGGCAATGCCTCCTTTGTTTCTTTGATAATTCAGCCGACTGTAATCCGTTCCAGAGGAAGCCTTGCGCTGGAACGCATATTCTGGGGCTTGAACAGCGTAGCAAATATCAGGGTGAGCCCTCCTACTCGCCCAAAGAACATCAATGCAATCAAAATCAGATGGGACACGTCGTGCAGCTGAGGCGTGAGTCCCAGCGAAAGCCCTACGGTCCCGATTGCCGAAGCCGTTTCAAACAGGCAGCCTAAAACCTCAACGCCTTCCAATCGGCTGATCACCAGGCCACCGGCTAAAAACAGTATCAGGTACATCCCCAAAATAGTTGCCGCCTGCGATACCGTTTCGCCTGCGATCCGTCGATGAAAAACCTGTGCATCCTCTTTATGCCGGAAGGTCGAAATCATGTTTGCAAACAGGACGCCCACTGTCGTGGTTTTCATTCCGCCTGCGGTAGACCCCGGCGATCCGCCAATCAGCATCAGGATTATAATGATAAGCTGCCCGCTTTGGCTCATAACGGTTAAATCCGCAGTATTGAATCCGGCAGTTCTCGGCGTGACCGCCTGGAAGAAGGATAGCAATATACGCTCCTGTATTGGCGCTTCCGAAAATTCAAAAAAGAAAAAGTAGAGCGCCGGCAGCACAATGAGCCCGCCTGTAACGGTAAGGATAACCTTGCTCTGCATCCGGTATTTGGAGAAACGCCAGCGGTTCGTGCGGATATCGTTCCAGGTAAGGAAGCCAATTCCTCCTACCACGATAAGGCATGCGATCGTAACAGAAACCAGAGGATTATCCGCATAATCCGTCAGGGATGAAAACGGCTGCTTTATCCCCATCAGGTCGAACCCTGCATTGCAGAAAGCAGATATGGAATGAAATACTGCGTACCACGCGCCCCTTGCGAAACCGAATTCCCCGGAAAAAACCGAAAACAGCAGCATTGCGCCCAGCATTTCAATCAGCAGGGAGGTCCTCAATATAAAGCCGGTCAGCCTCACGATACCACCCACATTGGGCGCAGCAATAGCCTCCTGCACTATACTCCGCTGCATCAGATCAATTTTCCGTCCGGAAGGAATCATAAATGCGCAGGCCACGGTTACGACCCCCAAGCCGCCGATTTGAATTAATATGATGATAATCAGCTGGCCGAAAAATGACCAATATGCAGCTGTGTCATGTATGACCAGCCCAGTTACGCATACCGCAGATGTTGCAGTAAAGAGCGCATCCATAAATGACGTGCTGACGCCTGCTCTGGTTGCGGCCGGCAGCATAAGCAGCAGGCTGCCCAGCAGGATAACCAGCAGGAAGCCTGCAATGATAATCCTGAAAGGGGATTTATTGTTTTTGTGCCATACCCACCGCATCGCACGCACCTCTTAATATCCACTTATATTATCTTAACACATTATCCATGCGCAGATATTAAAACGGTATTAGCAATATAACCGCAATATTAAGAATGCATTAAGGCGCTTTGGCACACTGTTTGCGGCGCTCTGCCTCAGATCAGCCCCCAAAGCCATGCGATCGGCAGCACAATAAGCGTTGAGCAAATGCACACGGCAGCCAGCGTCACCAGAGGCATCCCAATAAAAACCATCAGGAACCCTAAAAATCTATGATGAAATATGTACCGCTCCATTGCGGCGTCAAATTGCTCTCCCCAATGGATCAGACGTTCTTTCAATGCGGGCATCTCCACTCCTCCTCACAGCTTTATCATAGAGGAAAATATCTAAATCTGGGGCAAAGATTATAAAACCGGTATTAAAACAAAATAAAAAGCGAAGGGCGGCCTGTACCATGCAGGCTACCCTTCGACCTTAAATCTTTGTATTGCATTCCGGCAGCAGCTCCGGTTACTCGGAAACCTCGCCGATCAACCCCATTTCACGGGCAATATCCAAATTAACACCCAGTACATTTACCGTTACTTCACCGAACACACCGAACATCTTGTCGGTTGTATTGTCTGCCACAATCTGGCGCAGGATGTCCTCGCTCAGACCGGAAGCCTCGGCGATTGCGGGAATCTGGATTTCGGCGGAAGCAGGGGAGATGTGCGGGTCAAGGCCGGAGCCCGAAGCCGTCATCAGGTCGGCTGGGATCTCCTCGCGCGTGACATTCGGGTTTGCCGCGAGGAAGGCCTCAATATCAGCCTCCACACGCTCGACGAGCGCGGGGTTGGAGGCGGCGTAGTTGTTGGAGCCCGAGGACAGGCCAGCGAATTCACTGCCATCATTATAGAACTGGTTGCCTTCCGCATCCTCATAGTAGGTATTGTAATGGTACGCGGACGGACGCCCCTTCATAAAATAGGGCTCGGTGAACTCTTGCCCTACATATTCGGCGCCAACCGTCTTGCCATCCACTTCGATCAAGCTGCCCGTCGCCTGATGAGGAAAGATGACCGCAGACAGGCCGGAAAGCACGACCGGAAACAGGAAGCCGCAGAGCAGCAGCAGCACCAGTGTAACCAGCACCGCCTGCCGGATATTATGCAGCAGACCGGATTTCGTGTTATTCATGATAAAATCAAAGCCTCCTTAGAAACCAATGAGGGTCAGCAGCGGGTGGATCAGGATATCAATGATCTTGATGCCCACGAACGGGGCGATGATACCGCCGACGCCGAAGATCAGCATATTGCGTGCCAGCAGCTTGCCAGAGGACATCGGGCGGTATTTAACGCCCTTCATCGCCAGCGGAATGAGGCAGGGGATAATGATCGCGTTGAAGATCAGTGCGGAAAGAATCGCGCTGTATGGCGAAGCCAAATTCATGATGTTCAGCACGCCCAGCTGCGGGATCGCCTGCATAAACATGGCAGGGATGATGGCAAAGTACTTGGCAATATCGTTTGCAATGGAGAAAGTGGTCAGCGAGCCGCGGGTGATGAGCAGCTGCTTGCCGATCTCGACAACTTCGAGGATCTTGGTCGGATCAGAGTCCAGATCGACCATGTTGGCCGCTTCTTTTGCAGCGGTCGTACCGGAGTTCATCGCAAGGCCTACGTTCGCCTGCGCAAGCGCCGGGGCGTCATTCGTGCCGTCGCCGGTCATAGCAACGATCTTGCCTTCAGACTGTTCCTTTTTGATGAGCTTGATCTTGTCCTCCGGCTTGCATTCTGCCACAAAGCCGTCAACACCGGCTTCCTTGGCAATGGTCGCCGCAGTCAGCGGGTTGTCGCCCGTACACATGATGGTCTTGATACCGATGGCGCGCAGGCGCTCGAAGCGCTCGACCATGCCTGCCTTGACCGTATCCTTCAGGTAGATGACGCCGAGGATTCGGTCGTTCTCGCAAACGACCAGCGGCGTGCCGCCGAGGGACGAGATCTGGTTTACCTGCTCATGCAGGTCGGACGGGATCTTGCCGCCCAGATCCTTGATGTACTGCTCGATGGCGTCGGACGCACCCTTGCGCACCTTGGTGCCGTCCGGCAGGTTGACGCCGCTCATGCGGGTCTGTGCAGTAAACTCGAGGAACTCGGAGCCTGGGGTCTCCTCGCTCGCGTCGCCGAGACGGCGCGCCAGCTCAAGCGTGGACTTGCCCTCCGGCGTCTCGTCGTGCAGGCTGGTCAGTGCAGCGCAGCGGATCAGCTCCTCGCGCTTCGCGCCGCCTACCGGATAGAAATCCGCAGCGAGACGGTTGCCGTAGGTGATGGTACCAGTCTTGTCGAGTATCATGGTATCAACGTCGCCGCAGGCCTCGACCGCCTTGCCGGACATGGCAATGACGTTAAAGCGGGTGACGCGGTCCATGCCCGCGATGCCAATGGCGGACAACAGGCCGCCGATGGTGGTCGGGATCAGGCAGACCATCAACGCGATCAGCGTGGACATCTGGATCTGGACGCCGGAGTACAGGCCGATCGGGTAGAGCGTTACGATAACGATCAGGAAAATGATGGTCAGCGAAACAAGCAGTGTGTTCAGCGCGATCTCATTCGGGGTCTTTTTGCGGGACGCACCCTCAACCAGCGCAATCATGCGGTCGAGGAAGCTGTTGCCTGGTTCAGAGGTAATGCGGATCTTCAGCCAGTCGGAAACAACGGTCGTGCCGCCTGTTACCGAGCAGAAGTCGCCGCCCGACTCGCGGACAACCGGAGCGGACTCACCTGTGATGGCGGATTCATCGACCGACGCAATGCCCTCGATAACCTCGCCGTCGCCCGGGATGATCTCTCCCGCGGAAACCATGACGACATCGCCTTTTTTGAGTTCGCTGGACATAACGTCCTTGGTCGAGCCGTCTTCCTGCAGCAGATGCGCCAGCGTATCCTTCTGCGTCTTGCGCAGGCTTGCCGCCTGTGCTTTGCCGCGGCCCTCTGCTACGGACTCGGCGAAGTTCGCGAACAGCACGGTAATCAGCAGGATAACTGCAACGATGATATTGTAAATGCGGGCGTTTGCCGACGTGTCTCCAAACAGTCCGGGCACGAAAGACAAAAGCAGCGAGATGAGAAAGCCGATTTCAACCACGAACATGACGGGATTCTTCATCATGTAACGCGGATTCAGCTTGGTAAAGGAGCCGATGATTGCCTGACGCAGGATCTCGGGCGTCACCAGCTTCTGATTCTTTTTTTTGCTCATAGTTCCATTCTCCTCCTTAACTCCACAGCGTCAGGTGCTCTGCGATGGGGCCCAACGCCAGCGCAGGTAAGAAAGTCAGCGCAGCAAAAATATAAACAACAAATACCAGAATAATGGCAAACGACAGTGTGTCGGTATGCAGCGTGCCGGTAGATTCACTGACAAAGCGCTTTTTCATCAGCGAGCCTGCAATAGCCAGTTGGATTACAATGGACAGATAGCGGCCAAAGAACATCGCAAGGCCGGCTGTAATATTCCAGAAATAAGTATTATCTGCCAGACCTTCAAAGCCGGAACCATTATTCGCGGCGGAGGATGCGTATTCATACAGCACCTGACTCAGGCCATGATAGCCCGGATTGGTGATGCCCTCCATACCGCCCGGCGTTGCAACCGCCAACGCGGAAAACGCCAGAATCAGCATCGGATGGATGATGATGCACAATGCAGTGAGCTTCATCTCACGGCCTTCGATTTTCTTGCCGAGGTATTCCGGGGTACGGCCGATCATCAGGCCACAGATGAATACCGCAAGGATTGCGTACATAATCATGTTCATCAGGCCGACGCCCTTGCCGCCGAAGACAACGTTCAGCATCATATGCAGCAACGGGATCATGCCGCCGAGCGGGGTCAGCGTATCATGCATGTTGTTGACCGTACCGGTTGTGAACGAGGTGGTCGTGGTCGTGAACATCGCGGACTGCGCGATACCGAAGCGCACTTCCTTGCCCTCCATGCTGCCCATCGACTGGTTCAGGCCGGCGTTTGCAAGCGCCGGGTTACCCTGACTTTCCGCCCAGAAGCATACCGACAGGCCGATGATGAAGATGAGGCCCATTGCAAGGAAAATGCTGCGGCCCTCGCGGCCATAGATGCGCGCAGTCAGGCTGCGGCCCTCGTTCAGGGCAGGCGCGGTGACGCTGTTCTGGCCAGCCGCTTCCATTGCCGCCTGCTTGCGGTCACGCACCATCTTACCAAAGGTGATAACACAGGCGCCCGGCATGAGCATCATGGAGTAAAGCTCGATCAGGTTGGACAGGATGGTCGGGTTCTCCAGCGGTGTTGTCGAATTCGCGCCGAGGAAGCCGCCGCCGTTCGTACCGAGGTGCTTGATGATCTCAAGCGCCGCGATCGGACCCATTGCGATGGTCTGGAAGGTGCCTTCGATAGTTTCGACAACGACATTCGCATCAAAGTTCTGCGGAACGCCCTGCCAAACCAGCAGCAGGCCGCCAACAACCGAGAACGGGATCATAATGCGGGTTGTGATGCGCACCAGATCCGCGAAGAAGTTGCCGACGTTGTCCTTTGTCTTGCCGGCGAGGCCGCGGATAAACGCGACGCAGGCGGCGTAGCCGCTCGATGCGGAGACGAACATCATAAAGATAATGACCAGCATCTGGGAGAGATAGCTCAGGCCGCTCTCACCCGAGTAGTGCTGCAGGTTGGTGTTCGTCATAAAGCTAATGATCGTGTTAAACGAAAGGGTCGGCTCCATGCCTTCAATCCCGTTCGGATTGAACAGCCCGATAGACTGGATGCGCAGGATCAGGTATCCGATGAACACCATGACCGCGTTTGTGCCAACCAGCGCAAGCGCGTATTGTTTCCAGTTCATCCCTTTCTTCGGATCGACCCCGCCGATACGGTAGATGACACCGTCTACGCGGTCAAACACCGGATCGGCAAATGTATGAGCCCCTATGGAAATATGGTACATATACCGTCCCACAGGGATGACGATGATCAAAAAAATGATAATCGTCAAAAGCAATTGAAGCATTGCTGGTTCCTCCTTTTCTTTTATCTCCCGGAATCAAAATTTCTCCGGATGCACCAGCGCATAGACAAGGTATGCGCCCAGCAGCAGGACAACAAGTCCGATCAACAGCATACTCACAGGTTTATTCCCCCTTATTCATCGTTCTCGACTTGCTTGCCGCACCATTTGATCAGCAGCCACACCAGACCGAAACAGGCCAGAAGCGTTGCAACCATCAAACAATCCATCATGGTTTATTTCTCCTTTCTGCATCACGCGCCCGCTGCCAACAGCCAGTGCAGCTGGCAGGCTTTTTATTTTGCTTCCATAGGATAATACAGCAAAATATAATAAGCGGGGATTAAGAAAACCGGGCCGGCATTAACAAGAAATAAATATTCATCCAATCCGGATTTCCGGCCTTTCTGTCCGATCCGTCCGGAAAACCGGAAGCGTAAATTGAAAAATTGTGCCGGTGGGGCGGTTATCCGATATCGTTAATTGTCCCCCGTGCAGCGAAACAATTGACTGGCAGAGGCCCAGACCGATCCCCAGCCCCCTCTGGCAGTCGGCTTTTCCCTGGCCGACCGTATAAAACATATCAAACAAATGCTTTTTCGCTTCCTCCGGAATACCCGGCCCGTCATCCGCTACGATGATATGCGCCATATCGTCCTTCCTGTATCCACGCAAGGTGATGTTGGAGCCTTTTGGCGTATACTGGATCGCATTATCCATCAGATTCACGAGTACTCGCTCGACCAGCTGTGCATTCACCGAAACCATGAGCATCGGGTCATCCATCTGCACGGCAATATGATGATCCGCCAGCCTCCTGCCCAGCCGGGATACCGCCGAGCGGAACAGATCATCCAGCAGCTCGGGCGTCATTTTGAAGTTCTCCTTATCCGTCTCCAGCTGCGTGGCAACCAACAGGTTTTCTGTCATGTTGATAAGCCAATTGGTGTCGTCATGGATCAAAGTATACAGTTTTTTTCTGGATTCCCGAGGCAGCTTGTCCTCATTTTGCATCAAAATGCTCGCGCTACCGTTGATGTTGGTAAGAGGCGTCCGTAAATCATGGGAAACCGCACGAAGCAGGCTGGCCTGCAGCCGCTCTTTCTGCGTCTGGAGGGCGGCCCTGTTTTTCTCCTCTTCCAGCCGGATTCTTTCCTGGCTAAGGCCGCATTCGCTCAGGAGAGCGATCATCAGGTTCTTCTCAAAGGCATCCGGAACCGAGTACCCCACAACCGGGATGCCGACGATTCCCATGACACCCTGCGATCCGCGCACGGATAAAAACAGCCATTTGGAGTTCGGCAGCGTATTGGTCGTCGCGCCCCCATGCTTATTGTTTTTTTGCACCCATCCGGCAACGGCCATCTCCTCTGCGCTTAGCTCCGCCAAGGTTCTCTCTTCATCTGCCGGTTCAATCCGGAACACGAGCTCCTTGCCCGATTCACTCAAAGCGTAAAGAATCGGGCGGTCGAACAGACGGTTCAATTGCTCAGCCGTCAGTCTCAGGCAGTCCCACTCGGTACGTCCTTGCTGTAATTTCTGGCTGCTTTCCAGAAGCAGTTCCGTATAATAACCTTTTTGCGCAGCAAGGCGAGCCTGCTCTTTCACCCTGCTTGCGAGCGAGCTGGCAATCATGCTGGAAAAAAGCATGATTATAAATGTTACCGGATAGCTTGGGTCGTTCACCTGAAAGGTGAGCTGCGGCTCTGTGAAAAAGTAATTAAACGCCGCAACACTGAAAAAGGAACAGGCCGCGCCATAAATGTGGCTGCCGGTCCAGACTGCGGCTATCAGCACGCCCAGAATGTAGACTGTTATAATATTCGACTCACTGAAGCCCGCGTTATAAAACAAGGCTCCTACCATGGTAGAAACCAGCAGGCACAGGAGTATGCTCCCCGTGCTTTTCCATGTAAACCGTTCTTTGGGCATTCGGGACTTATGAAATGTTTTTTTGTAGAGCGGCTGCCGGTCCGGAATAATATACACATCCAGATCTGTCAGCTCAATCAGGCGGTCCGCCAACCCTTTTCTGCCGAGCAGCGGATTCTGCCGGTGATTCATCCGCCCCATCACAATCTTAGTGATGCCGCTGACCCTTGCATATTCCGCAATCTGTTCCGCCGGATCAGCGCCATACACGGTCGCAATCTGCGCCCCCAGCTGCTCTGCAAGCCTGAGATTGCTCCGCAGGCGTTTAATATTTTCTCCCGATAGCTCTTTTGTTCCCGGGGTTTGCACAAAGAGCGCGGTAAACCCGCTGTGGAACGCATCCGCCATCCGCGCCGCAGTACGGATTACCTTCGCATTGGATGGCGCCGAGGAAAGGCAAAGCAGAATATGTTCCCCTGCCCTGGCTGATTTTTCTTTTCCCTCATGCAGTGCGGCGCGGTTGAGCTGATCCGCTGTCCTGCGCATGGCGATCTCGCGCAGCGCGGCCAGATTTTCCGTTGTGAAAAAATGGCTCAACGCCCGTTTTGCCTGACGCTCCCGGTATACTTTCCCCTCCTCCAGACGCTTGACCAACGCTTCCGGCTCAATGTCCACCAGTTCAACCTGATTGGCACGGTCAAATACATGGTCAGGAATGCGTTCGTTTACCATCACCCCTGTGATTGAAGACACCAGATCGTTCAGCGATTCCAGATGCTGGACATTGACCGTAGTATAGACATTGATCCCCGCCTGCAGAAGCTCCTCTACATCCTGATACCGCTTGGTATGGCGGCTGCCCGGTGCGTTATTATGCGCCAGCTCATCTACCAGAATCAGCTGAGGCTTCCTCTGCAGCGCGCGGTCCAGATCCAGTTCCTTCAGTGTGATCCCCTTGTATGCAATCTCTTTATTGGACAGGGTCTCCAGACCCTCCAGCAGCGCCAGCGTATCCGGCCGTGCATGCGGTTCCACATAACCCACGACAACGTCAATGCCTTCCCGCTGCGCCTGATGGGCTGCTTCCAGCATTGCATAGGTTTTTCCCACACCTGCCGCATAGCCAAAAAAAATTTTTAATCGGCCCTGCTTTGCCGGCAGATCCCGGCCGGATGAAACAGTTCCCTTTTCCATATGTCCCCCTCCTTTATAAAGCGCGTATTCTCTCGTGCAAAATATAAATATCATCCCTCACCTTACGGAAAGATAAAGAAAATCCAATTTGTATTAAAACTGCATAAAGCCCACTTCCAAATACATCCATATCAGCCGATGCCCCTCCATCTCGATCACAGATTGCTGTGCTGCGGAGATGATAGGGGCAGGGCCAACGCATTTTACAAACAGGTAAAACGCTTTGTCCCTGCCCTATACATCGTGGTGTTATTCCTGATACGGTCATACAATGCGACACTATGTTCCGACATTCATATCCGCAGCGGGCGGTTGAGCTCCTATTGGCATTGTATTACGCTATCGTCACAGCACAAACTCGCTCTTACAATCCCGAGGCATAGATACTTCTACGTCACCAAAATTCATCCACATCGTTTTCCGCTGTATTCATTTCGGCTGTTATCTTCTGTATCCTCCTTATATGAAGTCTATAACCCACCGTGTCATTTCCATCTCGCTAAAATGGGAAAGAACATGGTCTGGCATATCCCAATTCTCAGATATGCCATCACACCATCTGATATATGATTTTAGTGCAATAAATAATTGAAAAGCACATGCGGATATTTCTCATCTACGCAACTGCAGCCACAGCATCGGTACTGCTTCACTTTTTCAGCCACGCTTCAAAAGCATCCAGAGAGATTTCCCCATTCCGGCACGCATCCCGATGCTTTTTCGCCTCTGCCGTCCATGCATTGAATTTTCCCGCGTCATCGTGCCGTAGCGGATGCAGGCGTTGTGCGTCTTGTAAGCACGGCTTTAGGCGCGGGGGATCGGGTTTCCGAGCAGCTTTTTCTGGTAGACACACGCGGCACCAGCATCCCGGCAGGTCTTGCTTTTTCATATTCGTGCGAACAGAGGGTAAGCGCATCGGTGTACGTTTCCAGATCTCCCAGTACCGGCGGTAAATATCCTCCGTTTCCGGGCTCAGGCAATCGAACAGAAGCGTTGCACATCTGTCCTGACCTTGTCCAGCTCATCGCGGAAATCAGTGGCAATCGAAGGAGCAATATTGTAGAAGCTTTTGACAAGCAGCGGCGCAAGCTGCATAACCAGCAGATAGAGAAAAGGATTATCCACACATGCTGGAAACGGAACAGGAGTTCGTTCCATTCCCCATGTTTTCCTCTCCTGCCTGTTCCCTCTGCAAAAAGAGGGGATGAATATGAAACGGATGGCATATGAGGACTATTCTGACGTGCCGAACGCCGAGCAGCTTGCCGCACTGCTTGGCATCTCGCGCGCGAGCGCGTACCAGTTGATGAATCGCGCAGACTTCCCCACGCTCCACATCGGCAAACGTAAATTGGCGCCCAAAGACAAAGTCCTTGCATGGGTAGACCGGCAGACCATGCCATGACCACGCAAGCGGAATTCAGCGTTTTCCGAACTTTTGGCGGCTTTTCGGCCCCGCGGTTTTGCTTCCAGGTCCAGCGGTAATTTGGCCGAAAGCACACCTTTCTTCCCATAAACCGAAAGTGCCGAAAAGGTGTACTTTTACAGGCGCTGTAAGGTTATAAATACCGCACCAAGAAGTTGTTAAACAGAAATGGCTTGCAACAAGTAAGAATTATAGCAGTGTAAAGGTAAGAGATGACAGTGCGCGTCTGCTCACTGCCGGAAGAAAAGACCGCGTTCCTGTGCTGGAGGCATCACGGAAATACCAACGGCCATGATTCTGAGCGGAGGTGATGTGTATGGCAGCTTATCTCTGTCCCAAAGCTGAAGCCATAGCAAAACCGCAGTTTTATCACACCTCCGGCATCGGAACATTGAAACTTAACTGATTGGCATCGCGTAATTGGACGGCCGTGATATATCGCAGCTTTGTAAAGAGTTGCAGCAATATAGCGCGGAGATCCAACTGACTACATGGAGCTTTCGCGAAGTCTTTTGCTATCTGCTCGAAGCGAAAGGTTACAGTGAAAAAGAACTTTGCAAAAAATGTAACCTTGCAATTGCTTGTTATGCTCTTTATCGGCATAGGATTCAGTATAACGGTATCTGAGTATCTGTTGGGACTGAGAGGGTATGGCACTCAGCAAACGAAATCTTGTCCACCTTGCTTACCGCTACTTGATCGAGAACCACCAGGGTATCCCGATCGAGGATGCAAATAAGCTCCTGACAGAACTGTTCAAGGGAACGCATACATCGCTTGACAGGATATTGTTGGGACCCAAGGGATACATACCCGACAACGACCAGACAGGTAAGAAGAAGTAAGAATGCGGCAATAAATGGAGGGATGCTTCATAAAGCATCCCTCCATTTTCTATACATATTTCTATTATCAACAAGCGCGCCCCATCTATGCGTGCCGTGATTCTAACGCCCAACAGGATTTCCTACAGCATCTTCAATACCGCCTTGATGCACTTGCCGGAGCCGGACTCCTCAAACGCTTCGTTGATCTGCTCGAACGGATAGAACTTGATCAGTTTATCAAACGGGAACATGCCCTTTTTGTAGTAGTCGAGCAGTT
>NZ_JACOPL010000016.1:0-40364 GCF_014287995.1 Agathobaculum faecis | reverse complement strand
AAGGGCAGGGAGGCCGATAGACGGCTTTCCCTGTCTTTTGTTTACGCAGGCGCTTGCAGAGGACAAGCTTCCTATCTATTCGACAAATTTTTCTTTTATCATGGAAATGCTCTTTCATTCTTTCCATATCACGAAATACGACCCATAAAAATGGATATATTTAATGTGATTTTAATAGTATAGATATGTAATAGAAAATGATGTGATTATAGACACAAGAACCACGGAAGCAGAAGTGAAACCTACCATTTCCCGTGCGGAATATGATGCAGTAGTTGCCGAAAATGCAGAGCTGCGCAGGAGACTGGATTTCATCATGGGGCAGGTGCGTCCTTTGAAGCATAAGACCTTTGGAAGCTCTTCTGAGCGTGCCATAGAGGAACTCATCGGGCAAATCAGCTTCATCTTTAACGCGGCAGAAGCATGGAAGCCTGAAGAGAAAGATCTGTCTGAAAGCACTACTGTAGCAGAGCATGCACGGAAGAAGCGCTCCAATAATCTGGATAGTATCTTGCCCGAGAACATCAAGGTTGAAGTGGTAGAGCATGGTATTCCGAAAGAAGATCGAGTCTGTGATGTCTGCGGCACGATTATGGAGCGGACCGGTAAGGAAGTTACGCGCCGCTCATCCTGCACCCCGCCACTGCTACGATCCGCGAGGGTGTATATTATACATACGCATGCCAGAGATGCAAAGTTGAGACAACGGAAACGCCGAGCATGAAAGCTGAGAAGATGCCGGCTGTGATCCCGGGCAGCTTTGCCTCGCCGGAAGCGATTGACCATATCATGGTGCAAAAGTTTGTAATGGCGTCCCCCGCTGTACCGGCAGGAACAGGAACTGAACCGTTCCGGCATTAAGTTCTCACGGCAAACGATGTCCAACTGGATACTCCGCGCAGCGGACGATTGGCTGATTCCGATCTACAATGAAATGCACCACAGGCTTGTACAGGAGAAAGTGCTGCATGTGGATGAAACCACGCTCCAGGTGCTGAAGGAACCTAGGAAGACGGCCCAGCCCAAGCGCTATATGTGGCTCTACCGGACGGGCAGCTGCGCTGAGCAGCCTATGGTGCTCTACGAATACCGTCCAGATCGTAAAGCCAGCAATGCAGCGAACTTTCTGAATGGCTTTTCCGGTTGGCTGCATGCAGACGGATATCCGGGCTACCACAGCCTGCCGGATAATGTCCGCGTTGTGGGATGCTGGGCACACCTGCGCCGCAAGTTTGATGAAGCGGTGAAGTCCCTGCCGAAGCAGAACCAGACAAACACTGCCGCATTGCAAGGGCAGGCGTATTGCAGCAAACTATTCTCAATAGAGAAAGAATTACAGGGCTTGCCGCCGGAAGAACGATATACGTAGCGTCTGGAACGATCCAAACCGGTGATGGACGCTTTGTTGTCATGGGCTTCTGCGAATAAGGCCACCCCCTAAGTCTATACGGGGCAAGGCGCTGCACTATCTGGAAGAGCGATGGCCGTATCTGATTCGTGTTTTGGAAGATGGGCGTCTGGAGTTAAGCAACAACTTGGCGGAACGTAGCATAAAGCCATTTGTGATTGGAAGGAAGAATTTTCTGTTTGCAAACACGCCCCATGGCGCGCAAGGCAGCGCAGTGATCTACAGCATAATTGAAACTGCTAAAGCCAACAATCTTGATCTCTACCGTTATTTGACATGGGTGCTGACGAATGCTCCGATACTGGCATCCGGAAAGGAGGAATGGGCGGCGGCTTTGCTGCCGGACCATACTCCGGATCATTGCCGGTCCATATAAATTGAATATCTGGTTTTGGAAAACGGGTCTGCTTGCTAAGCAGGCCCCTTTTTTATGTCTACACGTGTCATATGATTGTTTCCTATTAGGAACACTGTAAATACAAGGCTTTTCGGAGCCTACGAACCACAAAAAATAATATTTGATCTATCACATTACACAAAAAGCCGTCCGGCGTTCAAATCGGGCGGCTTTTTTGCGTGGATAGACCGGAAGGAGGCGGAAAAATAATTACAGAAATTTACCCCGAAAAATTGTGCAACTTTCACGAAAAGGAGGATGGTGAATGGCAGATGAAAAATTGAACACAGGCCCCGGTGAGGAGAAGCTCCCGGAGGCTCCCGCTCCTGTTACGGTTGACGGGCCCCAGGCTCCGGCTCCCGAACAGACTGCCGCTCCCACACCCCAGCAGGAGGGGCCTGCCAAGCCCGAGCCCGGTGATGTGGTGGTGTCCTTTGACAAAATCAATGAGCTGATGAATGAAAAGCGGCAGACAGCCCGGGCCGAGGTAGAAAAAGAGGAGGCGGCAAAAGAGCCGGAGGAGAAAACGCAGGAGGAACCTCCCGCCGCTGGGGATGGCGAACCGAAAAAGGCCCGCCGGGGCCGTCCTCCAAAAGAGGAAAAAGCGAAGCCCGCTGGCAAGGAGGCGGCGAAGCCCCGCAAGGGCCGCCCACCCAAGGCGGATAAGGCGGCCCCCGGCGAGGCCACGCCGACTAAGCGAGACAAATTGTTCCGAAGTGGGAAAAAGGCTGCGGAGGTTAAAGCTGCCCCGGAAACCGAAAAGGCGGCTCCGGCCCCGGAACAGGCTCCGCCCCGTCCTATGGAGGAAGGAAAGCTGGTCTATCTGAAACTTTCCGAAATGCATCCGTTCCACACATTTCGCCCCCACCCGTTTAAGGTGCGGGACGATGCCAAAATGCAGGAAACGGTAGCGTCCATCAAGGCAAACGGCGTAATGGTTCCCGGTCTTGCCCGCCTGGAAAAGGATGGCAACGGTTATGAAATTGTGGCGGGCCATCGCCGCCATCATGGTTGTGAACTGGCCGGGCTGGAGGAAATGCCCTTTATCGTCCGGGAAATGACTGACCACGAGGCGGTACAGGCCATGAAGGACAGCAACAAGCAGAGGGATCAGACGCTCCCCAGCGAACTGGCCGCCCTGTTGGAGCTGGAAGTGGAGGACATCAAGCACCAGGGCGGGCGGCTGAAAAATGTGGCCGAGGGCGATATTGGAAAACGCTCCGTTGAGATCGTGGGCGAGGCGCATGACATGAACTACAAAAAAGTCATGCGTTATCTGCGGCTGAACTCTCTTGTGCCGGAACTGCTGGACAAGGTGGACGATAAAAAAATGGGCTTTATGCCCGCTGTGGAGATTTCCTATATCCGCCCCAAAAACCAGCGGCTGATCGCTGTTTCCATTGACGGAGAACAGGCGTCCCCCTCTCTGGCCCAGGCGAAAAAGCTCCGGGAGCTGGACAAGGATGGAAAACTCAACGGTGATGTCATTGATGGCATCTTATCAGAAAAGAAAAAGGAGGATCGAGGCGTGATTATTTCTACCGCTGAACTGGAAAAGTATTTTGGCAAGGAGGCCACTCCCGCCAAAATGAAGGAGCAGATCATGAATTTGCTGGATGAGTGGAAAGAGAAACAGCCGCCCGAACTGGCGAAGGCTCCGAAAAAGATGGAGCAGGACAAGTAACCACTTCGAGACATTTTGTCCCGAGGGCCCTGCCCTCCGCATCATGGCTCTGGTGGTATATATCCCCCGTCGCCGCCTGTTTTTTCGTACAGCCGGGAGCGGGCTGTCAAGGGTGCATTGCACCGCCGTTTTACGGCGGCCTGCCCTTGACGGTCTGCCCCGGCTGTGCTATTTCCCCGGCAAGCGGCGGGGGTATATCCTCCAGAGCCGTCCCCTTTCCCATGATTGGGAAAGGGCGGGGGGATTGGGCTGAACTTTCTTATTAAAATATCGGAGGTATTGACTATGAAGCGTCCCCTTGCATACATTACCGCCGCATGGCTTGGCGGCGACAGTGAAAACGCAGAACAGGCCGCCCGCTACTGCCGGGCGGTTTATGAGGCAGGCTTTTCCCCGATCTGCCCGCCCCTTTATCTGCCCCTGTTTCTCAATGACGCAGTACCCGAGGAGCATAAAAGCGGCATCGACATGGGCCGTGACTTGCTCCGCCGCTCCCATGTGCTGGTGGTCTGCGGCCACACCATGACCGAGGCCATGAAAAATGATATTGCCGTGGCCCAGCGGCTAGGAATTACCGCCACCACTCTTGAGGGCATCCTGACTGTCAAGGGACAGGGTAAACGCTGATGGAGTCTGTTTTTGAGGCTTTCATTTCAAATCCTGCCCTTTACAGTGCGGGGCATCTGGTGGGGGAAACGCTGCATTTCCCCACCAACACGGAGGAGGTGCAGTCCCTCTTAAAGAGGATCGGCGTGGACGGGGTACGCTGCCAGGAATATTTTATTATCTCCTTTGACAGCGACATTCTTGGCCTTTATGACTATCTGGGCGAGTATGAAAACATTGACGAGCTCAACCATCTGGCCCATCTGCTGAAGGAGCTCTCCCCATCAGAACGGGACACGCTGGAGGCGGTTATGGACAGCGGCCAGCATTGTGGCTCGGTGCAGGACTTGATCAACCTCACGCAGAATTTAGATTGTTATGACCTGCACCCCGGCGTGGATGACGAGGAAGCGCTGGGCCGCCTGTATGTGGATGACATGGAAACGCTTGTTGTGCCGGATCATATCAAACCCTACTTTGACTTTGAAGCATACGGGCGGGATGTTTCTATCAATGAAAATGGCCACTTTGCGCCAGGCGGCTATGTAACAAAGATAAGTGATAATTTCCGGGAGGTCTACCACGGCCCCCAGGACATCCCCGCCGAACACAGGGTTTTTGCTTACCCCCAGCTTTCGATCCGGGAGCAGATGGCCGCTTATCAAGAAATTATTGACGGTTCCTCAAAGGAGGGGTTCCGGCGGCTGGCAGAAAAGCACCATGAGGAACGGTAACGGGACTTCGAGACAATTTGTCCCAAGGCGAAAGGAGGCGGTGTAACTGATTGATGAAGAAATTTCCCGGAGCTCCATAGCGATTTCTGTCAGGGCCAGCAAGCTGACAGCCCGGGGGCTGGCCTATGTGCTCCGGGCGGCGGGCCGCCAGATCGCCAAACGGCATAAGAAAGCCCAAAGGCCCCACGGCAGGCAGAGCGTGAAAAAGCTCATGGCCCACGGCGAAAATGTGAACAGCATCGAGGTGGAGGCCCCGAAGCTCTTTGACCGTATGGCCCGCCGTTTTAATGTGGACTATGCCTTTTACAAAACCGGGCCGGACAAATACCTGTTGTTTTTCAAGGCGGGACAGGCGGATGCAATTACCGCCTGTTTTGAGCGGTACTCCCGCAGGCTTCTGGAACAGTCAAAATCCAGCCGCATCCCCATCCGGGAACAACTCAAAAAAGCGGCGGAACAGCTTGTAAAGGAACCGCCCAAAACACAGGAACGGACAAAGGAGGTGGTTCGTGAAGAACGATAGCATCAAAAAATACCTTATTCCCAACATCCCGTATCTGTTTGTCCTGTGGGCCTTTCTCAAGCTGGGGACGGCCTACCGTCTGGCGGCGGGTGCGGATTTTGCTCATAAGCTCATGGGGCTGGGCCAGACCATTGGCCCGGCCTTTGCCGACTTTTCCCCGGGGCTTGCTCCCTTTGACTGGCTCGTTGGCATTGTGGGGGCTGTGGGCTTCCGCCTGCTGATCTATGTGAAAAGCAGGAACGCAAAGAAATTCCGGCGGGATGAGGAATACGGTTCAGCCCGTTGGGGATCTGAAAAAGATATACGCCCTTTTGTCGATCCGAAGTTTGAAAACAATGTCATTCTGACCGGGACGGAGTTTTTAACCATGAACACCCGGCCCAAAATCCCGGCCAATGCCCGAAACCTAAACTGCTGTGTCATCGGCTCATCTGGTTCGGGTAAAACAAGGTTTTGGCTCACGCCCCAGCTTTTGCAGGCTCATTCCTCTTTCGTGGTGGTTGATCCCAAGGGTGGGGTGCTGTCCCAGGTGGGACGCTTTCTCCAAAAGAAAAAGGGGTACAAGATCAAGGTTTTTAACAGCATCGACTTTTCCAAGTCCATGCACTATAACCCGCTGGCGTACATCCGCAACGAGGCCGACATCCTTAAATTTGTGGACGCTCTTATTTCCAACACAAAAGGCGAAGGCAAGGAAGGCGATCCATTCTGGACAAAATCGGAAACCCTGCTTTACTGCGCCCTCATCGCCTATATCATTTTTGAGGGCCCCGCTGAGGATCGGAACATGAACACATTGGTTGACATGATTTCCGGGATGGAGGTCAAGGAGGATGACGAGGATCTTATGAACGCCGTGGACTATATGTTTTCCGGGCTGGAAAAGAGAAAGCCGGATTGCTTTGCGGTCAAGCAGTACAAAAAGTACAAGCTGGCCAGCGGCAAAACAGCAAAATCCATCCTTATTTCCTGCGGTGCAAGGCTGGCTCCCTTTGACATCCCCCAGCTTCGGGAGGTCATGGCCTATGACGAGCTGGAGCTTGATCGCATCGGGGATCGGAAAACGGCGGTGTTCTTTATCATCTCGGACACTACGCAAACCTATAATTTCCTTGTGGCTCTGGCCTTTTCGCAGATGTTCAATCTGCTGTGCGAGAGGGCCGACAATGTTCACGGAGGCCGCCTGCCCCACCATGTACGGGTGCTGTGGGACGAGGCCGCCAACACAGGGCAGGTTCCCCAGCTTGAAAAAATCGTGGCCGTCATCCGCTCCCGTGAGATCAGCCTGACGCTGTTCTATCAGCAGTTGGCCCAGTGTAAGGCGATTTACGATAGACACGCCGAAACCATTTTGGGAAATATGGACAGCGTGATATTCCTCGGAGGCCGGGAGGCCAGCACCATCAAGGAAATATCCGAGAATTGGCTGGGTAAGGCTACCATCTCCATGCAGACGGACAGCCGCTCCCGTGGCCAGTCGGAAAGCTACAGTCAAAATAACCAGCGGCTGGGCCGGGAGCTGATGACACCCAGCGAACTGGCGACCATGCCCGGGGATAAGTGCATTTTACAGCTTCGGGGCCTGCCCCCGTTCTATTCCCCAAAATACGATTTGAAAAAGCACCCGAACTACCGATATACGGCTGAAGCCGACAAAAAGAAAAACGCCTTTGACCTTGACCGGCTCATTAACCGCCGCAGGCGGCCCGGGCCGGACGAGCTGTGTGAGGTGTATGCCGTGGCTGTGCCGGACGATGGGCTCACAAGCGAGGACGAGGACATCCTCAATTATGATGACATCGACGATCCGGACGCCTTTGCATAAACAGGGCTTTGGGACAAAGTGTCCCGAAGTATGTAACCCGCCGCCAGAAATGGCGGCTTTTTTCATGGCCGGGAATACCCCGGAGAAAAGGAGGCTCTATGCAGTTTTTCACTTCCGCTATTGATACTTTGCAGACCCTTGTTGTAGCCCTCGGCGCTGGTCTTGGCGTGTGGGGTGTGGTCAATCTGCTGGAGGGCTATGGATCGGACAACCCAGGTTCCAAAAGCCAGGGCATGAAGCAGCTTATGGCTGGCGGCGGCATCATCCTTCTGGGAACCACGCTGATCCCCCTGTTGTCTGGCTTGTTCTAAGGAGGGCTTATGGATTTTCTCACCGACTGGCTCACGAACTGGCTGAAAGAGCTGTTGATCAGCGGCATCATGGGGAACCTCGAAGGGCTCTTTGATACCGTCAATGCCAAAGTCGGAGAGATTGCGGTACAGGTAGGGACTACCCCGGCGGCATGGAACGCCGGGGTTTTCTCCCTCATCCGCCAGCTTTCCGAAACTGTGATCCTGCCGATTGCCGGATTGGTGCTGACCTTTGTTGCCACCTACGAGCTGATACAGATGCTTTTGGAAAAGAACAATATGCACGAGTTTGATGTGGCGAATATCTACAAATGGGTATTCAAAACCGCTTGTGCCATCCTCATTCTTTCCAACACCTTTGATATTGTCATGGCGGTGTTCGATGTGTCGCAGAGCGTGATTGCGGATGCGGCGGGGCTTATTCAGGGCTCCACCGACATTACACCGGATATGCTGGCGGAGCTGGAAACCACGCTGGAGGGCATGGACTTGGGGCCGCTCCTTGGCCTGTGGCTCCAGTCCTCTGTAATCGGGCTGACCATGCAGATCATGGGGATCATCATTTTCGTTCTGGTGTACGGAAGAATGATTGAAATATATTTAATGACCAGTTTAGCACCCCTGCCCGTTGCCACGCTTTCCAACCGGGAGCTGGGCGGCACAGGGCAGAACTACCTAAAATCCCTGTTCGCCGTGGGCTTTCAAGGGATGCTCATACTGGTCTGTGTTGCGATCTATGCGGTGCTTATTCAAGGCATCGCCACAGGCGGCGATCCGATTGGAGCAATATGGGGAACCGTGGGCTATACGGTTCTTTTGTGTTTCATGCTGTTTAAGACAGGCGGCATCGCCCAGCGCATCTTCGGGGCGCATTAAACGGACGGACTTCGGGACAAAGTGTCCCGAGGCCGGAAAAGGAGGAAACAATTTTGAGTAAGGATGTCATATTAACCCCGGAACAGATCGCCGCCGAGGAGCGGCGCTGGCTGTTGGATGCGCCGATTGCGGAGCTGGCGGAGGTAAAGGGCGTGACCTTGGATGAGGCGGTCAAACTGCGGACGGACGCCGTTTTGCAGGAGGCCGCTGTCCCCATCGAAGTCACGGTTCGCCCGATTGAGCCCCAGGGCAAGCTCATCGGCTTTGCCAGCGTCAACTATGGCGGTGTAGTGATTGACGATTTCAAGGTGGTGGATGGTAAGAACGGGATTTTCCTTGGGGCTCCCAGCAAACCCGATCCCACCAGCAGGACGGGCTACTGTTCCACGGTGCGGATCAATGACCGGGCCACCCAGGAGCGGCTCAATGCGGCGGGAGCCCAGGCGTACCATTCAGCGGTGGAAAAGCTCATCGCCCGGGCCGAGGCAGTCCGCCCTACCCCGATCAAGGAGCAGATGGCACAGGCCGCAAGGGAGGCCGGGAAGGAAAATGCCGCCCGAACCGCCCCAGCAAAAAAGAAGGAGGCCCGGGATGACAGGTGATGTGACCTCGAGACAAATTGTCCCGAAGTCTCCAGCCTGCCCGGAGGGGCTGTTTTTGATGGACGGGATTGAAGGGCTGCGCTCTTTGCCGAAGCACTCGGTTGATATGCTCCTTACCGATCCGCCCTATGGCACTACCCGGAACTTTTGGGATGTGCCGCTCCCGGAACTGTGGGAGGCGGTCAAGTGGGCGGTGAAGCCCGAGGGCGCAGTGCTGTTTTTCGCACAATGCCCTTATGATAAGGTGCTGGGGGCATCCAACCTCTCTATGCTCCGTTATGAATGGGTGTGGTACAAAAGCCGGTGTACCGGCTTTCTCAACGCAAGGCTGGCTCCCCTAAAGCGGACGGAAAACATTTTGGTGTTCTATCAAAAATTGCCCTATTACGATCCGCAGTTTGAACAGGGCAAGCCCTATAAGAAAATTTCCCGGACAGGGGACAACAGCCCCAACTATGGAAAATTCCTGCGTTCCAGCAGCGGATCAGAGGACGGCCTGCGCTTTCCCGGAAACCTGTTGTCCTTTTCTTCCGTACAGCGCACCGTCCACCCCACGCAGAAACCCGTGGAGTTGTGCGAGTATCTCATTAAGACCTACACCCAGCCCGGGGAGGTGGTGGCAGACATCTGCGCCGGAAGCGGCACAACCGCCGTTGCCGCCCTCAATACGGGCCGCCACTTTGTATGCTTTGAAACCGCCCCGGCCTTTTATGCCGCCGCCAGTGAGCGCATCCGGCTGGCTGATGAGGCGGTCAAAGCCGGGCAGAAAGGAGTATGACTATCGGAAACTATTCTATCATTTACGCTGATCCCCCTTGGCAGTACCAGCGCAGTAAGGTACAGGGGGCGGCAGAAAACCATTACCCCACAATGGGGATTGACGAGCTTTGTGCGTTCCCGGTGGCTGATCTGGCCGCCCCGGACAGCGCACTTTTTTTGTGGGCGACTTTCCCCCAGCTCCCGGCGGCCCTGCGGCTCATAGAGGCGTGGGGCTTCCGCTATAAGTCGGTGGCCTTTGTGTGGCTCAAAAAGAATAAAAAGGCAGACAGTTGGTTTTATGGTCTTGGCTTCTGGACGAGGGGAAATGCGGAAATCTGCCTGCTGGCTACCAAGGGCTATCCCAAACGGCAGGCGGCAAATATCCATCAGTTTATCATTTCCCCGATTGAAGCCCACAGCAAAAAGCCGGACGAGGCCCGGGAAAAGATTGTGGCCCTTATGGGCGACTTGCCCCGGGTGGAGCTTTTTGCCAGACAGTCCCCGCCCGGCTGGGATGTGTGGGGAAATGAAGTAAAAAGCACCATCCCCGACTTCGGGACAAAGTGTCCCAAAGATGCCGGGGCCGGAAAGGAGGGTGATCCATGCCCTATGTAAATGTCCCCAACGATTTATCCAAAATCAAAACCAAGATGGCCTTTAACCTTACCAAGCGCCAGCTCATCTGTTTTGGCTGTGCGGCGGCAGTGGGCATCCCGTCCTATCTGCTGGCCCGGGGCTCTATCGGTAATATCGGGGCCATGTTCCTTATGCTGGCCGTGATGCTCCCGGCGTTTCTTCTGGCCATGTATGAAAAAGACGGGCTCCCGGCGGAAAAGGTGCTGAAAAACATCCTACGGGCCCGGTTTCTGCGGCCCGGAGTGAGGCCCTATCAGACACAAAACATTTACGCCCCCTTTGCCGGGCGGGGCGCTGTGAGAAAGGAGGATGCGATTGCGAAAGGCAAATCCAACCAGCGGAAGAAAAACCGCAAAGGCTAAAACCCGGGCGGCCCTGTCCGCCCAGCAGACGATCCCCTATGTGGCGATGCACCCGGACGGGGTATGCAAGCTCCCCGGCGGGCTCTACACAAAGACCGTGGAATATGAGGACATCAATTATTCCGTGGCATCCACCGAGGATCAGACTGCGATCTTTGGCGGCTGGAGCTCATTCCTCAACTACTTTGACAGCTCCCTGCCGTTCCAGCTTTCCTTTATCAACCGCCGCTCCCATTCCCGGAGCCGCTATAAGGTAAACATTCCCCAGGCGGATGATGATTTTAACAGCGTCCGGGAGGAATTTACCGGGATGCTGAAAAACCAGATCGCCCGGTCTAACAACGGGATTGAACGCTCCAAGTACATTACTTTCGGCATCCCAGCCGGAGGGATCGTGGAGGCCCGGCCCCGTCTGGAGCGTGTGGAGGCTGATGTGATGGGTAACTTTAAGCGGCTGGGCGTTCCCTGTGAACCGATGGACGGGCGGGCAAGGCTGGCCCTGCTTCACAGCCAGATGCATCCGGGCAACCGGGAACCGTTCCGCTTTTCATGGAAGGACATCCCTCAGACGGGGCTCGGAACCAAGGACTATATCGCCCCGGACAGCTTTGACTTCCGGCACTCCCGCCTGTTCCGGGTGGGCCAGTATTGGGGCGCTGTTTCCTACTTGCAGATTTTGGCGTCTGAGCTCTCGGATAAACTGCTGGCGGAAATTCTGGAGCTGGATGCGGAAATGACCGTAACCCTCCATATCCAGACGGTGGATCAGCTAAAGGCCATCAAAACCATCAAGGGAAAAATCTCCGACATCGGGAAAATGAAGGTGGAGGAACAGCGGAAGGCTGTCCGGGCCGGGTACGATCCCGACATTCTCCCGCCCGACCTCATTACCTTTTCCAAGGATGCGGCGGAGCTCCTTGCCGACCTCCAGTCCCGCAACGAGAGGATGTTCCTTTTGACTTTTACGGTAGTCAATATGGCCCCTACCCGCCAGCGGCTGGAAAATGATGTGTTTACCGTGGGCGGCATCGCACAGAAATACAACTGCGCCCTCAAGCGGCTGGACTGGCAACAGGAGCAGGGCTTTGTGTCCTCGCTGGCCCTTGGCTACAACGAAGTGGAGATCCAGCGTGGTATGACAACCAGCTCCACGGCAATTTTTATCCCCTTTATGACAAGGGAGCTGCGGATGGACGGACAGGCCCTCTACTATGGCATGAACGCCCTTTCCCACAATGTCATCATGGCTGACCGCAAAAAGCTGAAGTCGGCCAACGGAATGTACCTCGGCTCTACGGGCTCGGGAAAATCCTTTGCGGCAAAGCGGGAACTGCTCAATGTCTTTCTGACCATCCCCCAGGATCGGATTATCATTGTTGATCCGATGGGTGAATATGCCCCGCTGGTTCGCAGGCTGGGCGGACAGGTGATCGAGATTGCCCCGGACAGCCCCCACCACCTAAACCCGATGGATGTGGAGCTCAACATGGCCGCCGGGGAGAGCCCTCTTTCCATGAAGGCGGATTTCCTGCTTTCCCTGTGCGAGCTGGTGGTAGGCGGAAAGGAAGGCTTACAGCCCATCGAAAAAACAGTTGTTGACCGCTGTGTGCGGCTGGTGTACCGGGAACAAGCCCTTGGGCTTGATACAGGAAAAACCCCACTTTTGCAGGACTTGTACGAGGAGCTCTTAAAACAGCCGGAGCCCGAGGCCCGGCGTGTGGCAACTGCCCTTGAGCTCTACTGCACCGGCTCCCTCAACCTGTTTAACCATCCCACGAATGTGAAAACCGACAGCCGGGTGGTGTGTATCGTGCTGAAAAACATGGGAGAAAACCTCCGCAAGATCGCCATGCACATCACAAATGAATTTGTGTCCCAGGCGGTAGATACCAACTTCCGGGAGGGCGTGGCGACATGGTGCTATTTCGATGAGTTCCATGTCCTGCTCCGTGATCCGCTGACCGCCAGCTATTTTGTGGCGGTGTGGAAAATGCTGAGAAAGAAAGGCTGCGTTTCCAGCGCCCTCACGCAGAATGTGAAAGACCTTCTGGCCAGCCGGGAGATCGAGAACATTCTGGATAATACCGACTTTATGATTTTGCTCTCGCAGGCGCAGAGTGACCGGGCGATTTTGGCAAGACAGCTCGGTATTTCCGAGCACCAGCTTTCCTACATTACCCACTCTAATTCCGGCGAGGGCCTGCTGTTTTACGGGAATGTGACCATCCCGTTTGTGGATCGGTTCCCGAAGGGGGAAATCTATGACCTCTTAACCACCCGACCGGAGGATATGAAGAATGAAGCGAAAACCGAATAAACCACGCCCGGAGGCCCAAACGCATACCGAACCCGGAGGCGGAGCTGCCGAGCCCGGCGGCTCTGCTTTTGGGGCTGGCTCTGAACAGGAGCCCGGGGCGGCTGGCTCTTCGGGACAAAGTGTCCCAAAGATGGGGAACCCCGCAAAGTCGGATGACTTTGTGGGGAGAGGAGGAGCAACGGAGCGGGCGGATTTTGGTGGCAACGCCGCCAAAGAAGCTAAAGCGAAGTTTGCGACGACGAAGTTCCGGCAGAAAAGCCAGCAGGAACAAGCGGCGGCATCCAAGCTCCGCATGGAAAAGCGGGGCGAAAAACGGGAGGCCGCCCAGGAAAAGCTGGAAAAGCAGAAGCCGCCCAAACAAAAAGGCCCGATCCGTAAGGCGGCGGGGGCCGCTGGATGGGGCGTTCACGGCTTTGTGCATGGCAAGCTCTACGAGGTGGAACAGGAAAATGTAGGAACCGAAGGGGCCCACCGCTCGGAGCTTGCCGGGGAGGTTGTCCTGCGGCATGGCTCCCGGTTTGTAAAACGCAAAGTCCGGGAACATCCGGCCAGGGCAGTTAGCCGGGCCGAGGCCAAGTATCAGAAAGCGGCGGCGGATTATCATTTCCACACCGCCGCACAGGAGCACCCGGAGCTTTCCAAAAACTATTTTACCCGGTACTGGCAGAAACAGCGGCTTAGAAGGCAATACCAGAAGCGGGCGAAGGAGGCCGCAAAACAGAGCGCAAAAGCCGCAGGGAAAACAGCCGCCGCCACGGAAAAGCTGACAGCCCGGGCCGCCGGGTTTGTGAAGCGCCATCCAGTCGGATGCCTGCTGGCACTGGCCTGTGTCCTTGTGATCGTCCTGCTCCAGTCCTGTTCGTCCTCGCTGGTGTCCATCGGCAACGCCGGAGCCGGGGCGCTGGGAGCCACCACTTACCCCTCTGAGGATGAGGCGATTTTAGGGGCGGAGGCGGCTTATGCCGGGCTGGAGGCAGAACTGCAAACCTACCTTGATACCTACGAAAGCACCCACGATTATGACGAGTACCACTTCGATCTGGACGAGATCGAACACGATCCCTATGTGCTCATTTCCCTGCTGTCGGCGCTCCATGAGGGGGAATGGACGCTTTCACAGGTGGAGGGCTCCCTGCAAATGCTCTTTGACCGCCAGTATATTCTGACGGAGCGTGTGGAGGTGGAGACACGCTATGACAGCGACGATGAACCCTATTCGTGGTACATCTGCTATGTGACGCTGGAAAACAAAAACCTGTCCCACCTGCCTGTTTCCCTGTTGAGCGAGGAACAGATGTCCCGGTACTCCATCTATATGTCCACCCTCGGTAACCGTCCCGACCTGTTTCCCGACTCCCCCTATGTGGACAAATACATTACCAACCCGCCGGAGGGCTATGAGGTTCCGGGGTAATATCTGGACGATGAAACATTCGCCGCTATTTTCTCGGAGGCAGAGAAATACATCGGCTATCCCTATGTGTGGGGCGGCTCCAGCCCGTCTACATCCTTTGACTGCTCCGGCTATGTGTCATGGGTGATCAATCATTCCGGCTGGAATGTGGGCCGCCTTGGGGCGCAGGGGCTTTACAACATCTGCACCCCAACCAGCTCCCCAAGGCCCGGCGACCTTGTGTTTTTCAAGGGAACCTATGATACCCCGGGCGTGAGCCACTGTGGGATTTATGTAGGCGATGGGCGGATGCTCCACTGTGGCGATCCCATCGGATATGCAAACTTAAATACAAGCTACTGGCAGTCTCATTTTTACGCCTACGGGCGTTTACCATGATTGGAGGTCATTTATGGCAACGGCAAAAAGCATGAAAATCCAGGCCGAGATTGATAAGGTCAAGGCCAAAATCAGCGAACAGCAGGCCCGGCTCAAGGAGCTGGAGCAGAAAAAGCTGGAGGCGGAAAACAGTGAGATCGTGGACATCGTGCGTGGCATGAGCATCCCTCTTGCGGAGCTGCCCCTGCTGTTTGAAAAGCTGAAAGGCGGCGGGGCTTTGGGACAAAGTGTCCCGAAGTCCGAGGATGAGGAAAAGGAGGAAAACTGAATATGAAACGGTTTCGAGTTTTGACAGCGGCGCTTTGTGCCGCTGTTTTGTTATGCGGCTTTAGCGTTCCCGCCTATGCCTACGCAGGCGGCGGCGAGGGCGAGGACTACGGCGATCCCACAATGGAAACCCCGGCCCCAGAGCCGGAGCCGACCATCACGCCGGGCGAGGGCTTTTCTGAGGAAGGAAACCTTGTAACCCGTGATCTGCTCTATGACGAGCACACCAACAAGCAGTTTATTACCGTCCAGACCAGCAAAGGCAATACCTTTTACATTGTCATTGATTATGACAAGCCTGTGGACGAGGAAGGCGAGCAGTATGAAACCTACTTTTTCAGCGTTGTGGATGAGGGGGATCTGCTGGCCGCAGCCGAGGCCGCTGGCGTGGAGCAGGCGGTCTGCTCCTGTCCGGAGAAATGTGCGGCGGGGGCTGTCAATACCGACTGCCCGGTATGCTCTGTCAATATGGGGAAATGCGTAGGCGCAGAGCCTGAGCCCGAGCCTGCCCCGGAGCCTGAGCCGGAACCCGAGAAGCCGGGCAACGCCGGGATGATCCTTTTGGTGCTGGCTGTCATGGGTATCGGCGGCGGGGTCGCATGGTATTTCAAGATTTACCGTCCGAAGCACCAGCAGGCTGACCAGCCCAAGGAGGACGATGGCGGGGAGTACCCAGACTATGACGAGTTTGAAGATGACGGCCCCCCGTGGGACGAGGAGGACGAAACCGAAGAAAAGGAGGAAATCAGATGAATTTTACCAGCAGTCCCTTTGAACGAATGATGAAAGAAAAACCCCGTCCCCAGACCCCGGCGGTGAGAAAGCCGCCTCAGGGCTCGGCCTGCTGCGGCTGTTCTTTCTGGCGGGGCATCGGATGCGTGTCCTGCTACAAGGAGCTTTTGAAGGCCCCGGCTGGTGGGAGGTGATGGATTGTCCCGTGAACTGACACGCAAGGAAAAGACAGCAATCCGCTCTCTTGTGGTAACATGGTGCGCCAACTATGACCGGGAATACGGATGCCTGCCGCTGGACAGCGATTGCTATATGCTGGGTAAATGCTGGACGGGATCATACTGCCGCTATTTCCGGGAGTCCGTTCTGCCCCTTGATCCGGCGCTGGAAGTGGCCCTTATGAGCGAGGGCCAAAGGCCGGATTTTAAGATATGCCCGGTATGCGGCGGGCCTGTTCCCCCGGACAGGTGGCAGGCGTACTGCTCGGCGGCCTGTGCAAAGAAAGCCCACCGCCGCCAGCAACGGGAATATATGCGGAAAAAGCGGGGTGCATCCGTTGACAATTAGGGCCTGCAAAACCCGCTTATAGCAAGGCTTTCCGGGGCCGTTTCGTTGGTCTGCCGTATCATTCTACGGTCTGGCCCCGTTTGCCCCGATGCTGTCAACATCCATACAGCGGGACTTTGGGACAATTTGTCCCGAAGTTCCTGCTTTCTGAGAGGAGGAATTATGCCGAAATATTACCCCATCAATGAGGAGGCCGCCCGGCGTGCTAAAAACGCCAACAGCTTTTCCGACTATGTTCCCGGCTCCGCCACCGCCGCTTACCGTGAAATGGTGGATCGTGCCTATGCCCTCGGGGAACAGCAGAAAGGGCGTGTCGATCCCATGTACCACGAAAAGATTGACGGGCTCATAGACCGCTATGCCCGCAAGCTGGCGGAGAACATCAACCAGAGCAATCTCATAGACGCCCGTGTACCCTCCATCCTCATCGCCGGGGGCTCCAACTTCCCGGTGCGGAAAAAGGAAAAGCAGAACGCCGCCCGGGATAAGAACATGGGCGAATATATGCAGATCGAGGGTCTGCTGGATAAGGTGCGCTCAACGGGTATGGGCGGGATCAGCGCAGACGATGACCGGGCTGTGGAAAAGCTGGAGTCAAAGCTGGCAGGGCTGGAGGCCATGCAGGAGGAAATGAAAACCGTCAATGCCTACTACCGCAAGCATAAAACGCTGGAGGGCTGTCCCGTCCTGTCCGCCGAGGAAATCGGAAAGCTCCAGTCCTCTATGGCATCCGACTGGCGCAAAAATCCCGTACCCTATCCGTCCTATCTGCTTACCAACACCAACGCCAACATCCGCCGCACACGCCAGCGCATTGAGGATTTGAAAAGTCAGTCGGAATATGCGGGCTGGGCCTTTCCCAGAGGGCGGGCGGAAATCAACGAAGGAGAAAACCGCTTGCAGCTCTTTTTTGAGGAAAAGCCCTCGGAGGAACAGCGGCGGGAACTGAAAAGCAACGGTTTCAAGTGGGCTCCCAGCCAGGGGGCATGGCAGAGACAGCTTACGAAAAATGCCATCTATGCGGCGGGCCGGATGGAGTTTTTACGCCCGGAGGATGGGCAGAGCCCTTACCAGATCCAGCCCTTTGCTCGGAAAACGGAAAAGGATATGACACGATGAAGGAGGTGTATTTGTGGACAAAAATCAAGGCTATTCCATTTTGAAGGCTGTGATGCTGGAAAATGGCAGGGGCTTTGCGCTGGGGCATCATCCCACAGCTCCATCCCCCTATGTCACATGGGCCTGTTACGATGATAAGAACGGCCAGCGGCAGTATGAATGGGGACATTACGGCAACGAGCTGGCCGCTATGGAACAGGATTTTTCAGACCGGATAAAGGACTATCAGCGGCTTTACCATGTGGGGATCGTGCAGACCGAGGCCCCTGGCCTTTACAAGTATTACTCTACCCAGCGGCCTGTGGACATCGGGACATTCCCAAAACCGTCCCACAATGCCCCAGATGAGATCGTCAACTATGACCGCCGCATCCCAGTGGAGGGCGGCGCATTTCTGGCATGGGGGCATCTGACTTATACAAGACCGCTGACCGAAAAGGAGGCGTCTGACTATGAGCTCCGGCCCGCCCTCGTCATTTCTGAATTATCCCGAAAAAACGATGACAGGCCACTCTCGATTGTCCAGCAGATGAAAGAGGCCGGAGCTCTGGCTGAGGCCAGCCGAGGCGATCCTGTTCACAAGAAAAAGGCCCCCGACCGGGGCGACCGATAGGAGGATTTGTATGGAAGAAAGATATAACCCGATGAAAAGTGCGGAGATCGCCACCGAGCACAATTACAATATGCTGGACGGTGTTCTCAATAACCAGGCCCCACCCCCGGAGGAAAAGGAGCTGGATAAGGTTAAGGAACCGCCCCACAAGCGCCGGAGCCGGGAACGGGAGGAGCGATGACAAAGAAACGCCGCCGCCCGATCCATCTCCATGTGATGGTGTCCGAGGAGGAGCAGGCCCTTATTCAACAGCGCATGGCCGAGGCGGGCATCCGCAATATGGGGGCCTATATGCGGAAAATGGCCCTCAATGGCTATGTGCTCCATGTTGACCTCTCGCCCGTCCGGGAGCTGGTATCGCTCCAGCGGCGGTGCTCAAACAATCTCAATCAAGTGGCGATCCAGGCCAACACCTACGGCGGGATTTACCCCGAGGAGATCGCCGCTCTGCAACGGGACTATGCCGCCCTGTGGGGCCGCTGTCCGATCTGCTGAAAAAGCTCTCCGCATTGGTGGAGCTCTGATCCTGCCGGGGAGTGGCGTATGCCGCTCCCCGGTTTTCACTACTTCGGGACAATTTGTCCCAAAGTAGTATGGACTAAATAACTTCAGCATGATATATTTTGAAAAAAGTTCATTTGGTTTCTTAATATTGAGCCAGTTTAAGGGGAAAGAAAATGGAGCAGATTATAAAATGCAGATCTTTAACAGCGATCTTTCAAGGAGACAAATTGCTACTTGGTGGGCCTCATATTGTTGAGTTTGATACAACTGATGAGCAGAAATTTCATATAAAAATTGAACAATGTGGTTTTAGAATGATTGCGATAACATCAGATAGGGATACATCAGCATTTGATTTATATGCAATCCTTACACGCATTGAAAGGCTCTTAATGCTATTAGAAGGAGTATTTATTCCTTTATCAGAGCTAAAACTGTCTGAGTCTGATACAGCTAATGAAAAGCAGTTGACCTCTTTTCAAAACAATTTAATCAAGGGCAGATTATCCTATTTTTCATCGGCTGATTTCTGCAATTACAAAGTCGATAAGCTGTTGGAATTTGATACCATTCTTACGGCGGAATTGTATTCCAAGTGGGAACAATTACTTGTTGAACTGGATTTAGTACATCAAGTATATCTTTACTTCTTGAGCAACAGCAAAATAACGGTAGATGTTAAATGTGCATTTTTAATTGAATTAGCTGAACCTCTTATTGAAGTGGTTAAAGAGCATACTAAATTTTTTTCTTCTCTTACTCCAGGGCCTCGTGGAGCATCACTAAAAAACTGTTTAGATGCGTTGATAACAAAATATGGAGCGGATATTTTCGGTAGTGAATTGGCAAGTGATTATGAACGCTTTTTATTTGCAATGGTTAATAGTAGAGTTAGAATAATGCACATCAAGCGTGAACAAAAAGGGGTGTTTTTCAACGGTAACGAGTCTGTTCTCTATATGCTTAAAATGAATTTGTTATACCGAAGGATAATGTTTGAAGTTTTAGGCATTGACGAAGCAATTTATAAAAATTCATTACTTAAATGTGTTTCAAGATTAGATGAGTGGAACGGTATCTTAAAAGGATTTCTTTCAAAACTATCTCTATAACATTATTTTCGGTGGCTGGCTGGACAGCCGCCGTTTTCTTTTGGAAGGAGGTGTGCTCACGGCTACAACTTATATCCGGCCCTGCAAGGTGGCGGCTGGGAAAGGCGCTGTCCAGACAATGGAGGAACGCTTTGACTATGGGCTTAATCCGAAAAAGCTGGGAGCCCTGTCCTCATACCTCTGCGATCCGGCCACGGCTCCCGCTGAGTTTCTGCTGGTAAAGATCCAGTACCAGGCGGAAACAGGCCGGGTCGTAGAGCGTGGAGCCCTGTTTTTTCAAATCCGGCAGGCGTTCCCGCCCGGCGAAGTGACAGCGGAGGAGGCCAACCAGATTGGCTATGAAACAGCCATGCGCTGGACGAAGGGAAAGTATCAGTTTTTTGTCTGCACCCACACAGACAAGGGCCACCTCCACAATCACATTTATTTTAATTCAACGGCCTTTGACCGCTCCCGGAAGTTCCATAATTTTATCGGCTCCAGCTTTGCCCTGCGGCGGCTCTCTGACCGAGTGTGCATTGAGCATGACCTCTCTGTGATCCAAAATCCAAAACAGCACAGCAAGGGCCGGTATCTCCATTATGGCCAGTGGATTGGGGAAAAGCCGCCCTCTGCAAAACAGCGGGTGCGGCTGGCCATCGTGGAGTCCCTGCAAAAACAGCCCGCCGATTTTCCGGCGTTTCTGAGGCTTATGGAGGAGTCCGGCTTTGCAGTAAAGCATGGCCGTGGCGGTGTGATCTCCTTACTTGCTCCCGGGCAGGATAAGCCCACCCGCCTGCGGGCATCTACCCTCGGGGATGGTTTTGATCCCGAGGACATCCGGGCTGTGATTGCCGGGGAGCGTCCGATCCCAGAGCTCCCGCAGGAGGCCCCGGCTCCTGCCCGGCGTGTTAATCTGATTATAGACATTCAAGAGCGCATGGCACAGGACAAGGGCCCGGCCTATGAACGTTGGGCCAAAGTTTACAATCTGAAACAGATGGCTGCTGCGCTCCAGTACCTGCGGGAAAATAATTTGATGGACTATGAGGCGCTGGCGGCCAGTACAGAAAAGGTAGTAGAGCGTTTTCACACGCTGTCCGAGGAATTGCGGCAAACGGAGGCGGAGCTGGAAAAGACCTCCGGGCTCATGGCGGCTACTGTGGACTACGCAAAAACCCGGCCTGTATTTGACGGTTACAAGGCGGCCCGGTACAGTAAAAAATATCTGTCGGAGCATGAGGCGGAGCTTGCCGCTTACCGGGCGGCCCGGGCCACTATGAATGAGCTTTTGGATGGTGCAAAACTGCCAAAGATGGCGGATATGAAAAAGTCCCGCCAGGAATTGGCGGGAAAGAAAAAAGCCCTCTATGCGGAATACCGCAAGGCCCAGGCGGATATGCGGCAGGCTGTGGCGGTCAAAGCGAACATTGATCATCTGCTCGGCGTGACGGACGGGCGGGAAAATAAGGCCCAGGAGCGATAGCGACAGGCCGCAGACAACAGGCGCATAGCGCCGGGACTTTGGGACAATTTGTCCCAAAGTTCAGCGGGTTTGGGGAGCTCCCCAACAAGCATTTTTGCGGGCCTGTGGCCAGCAAAAATTTCGGAGTGTGGCCACACCCGAATTGCTTGCCGTTTCGTGCGCTTCCGCTACATGGCGCAAAAAAACGGAGGTCACGCTTTCTTACGCATCCTCCGTTTCTCTGGCTTTCTTAATGCCCTCGGCTGTGGCTTCTATCACGACAAGTTCTTTTTCATTCATGGAATTTAGAAGCACATCAATGTGCTTTCTGCAAGAGCTTGACCTTGCCCCTCCGTCCGCATGAATAAACTGGTCAACTGATACATCAAACATGGTAATGAGTTTAACAAAAAGGTCGAAGCTGGGATATTGACCTTTGTTCTCAATATTCATAATGGTACGGGAGTCACGGTCTACTAATTCCGCAACATAGGCTTGTGTCCAGCCCTTTTCTTCTCTGGCTCTTTTGAGTGCCGCCCCGAGGCCGTGAAAGTCAAACCTTCTTTCATCTTGGTTCATTCTCATATCACTCTATATCATTTTACATTTCGTGTTAGATTATGAGAATGTAATGAAATTTTACATTAAGTAGTATTTTATTTCGCATTCGTGTAGGCTCTAACTTGTATTATTCGAACTAGAGAACTATAATATATCCTGTGGAGGTGCGAAATGGACTATATGACATTGAAAGAGGCCGCCGAGAAATGGGGCGTAACACCTCGTAGGGTAAATTATTATTGCGCCGGAGGGCGTATCCCCGGCGCTGTGAAAATGGCTGGTGTTTGGCTGATTCCTAAAACTGCGGAGAAGCCGATTGATGGCCGGACAAAACAAGGGAAGGAGCTGCGCCATGAATAAAATTTTAATTATAGATGATGACAGAGAACTGTGTGCCTTGATTAAACGCAGCGTACAATCGGAACATATTGAAGCTGATTTTTGTAATACCGGAAAAGAGGGCTTGCAGAAATTAAAAGAGCAGGAGTATCAGCTTGTGGTTCTGGATGTGATGATGCCTGGTATGGATGGCTTCGAAACACTGGAAGAAATCCGCAAAGAGAACAGCCTGCCGATTTTGATGTTTACATCCAAAAATGACAGCATTTCTAAAGTGCGGGGCTTACGGGCTGGGGCGGACGATTATCTGACAAAACCGTTTGATATGGACGAACTGATTGCCCGTATTGTGTCCCTCATTCGCCGCTACACCCGCTTTAATCATCAAGCCGGAGCTGTGCAAAAACTGGATTTTGATGGATTGCAAATTGACCTTGAAAATCGTTCTGTTACGACGGAAAATGGCACTTTTGAACTTCCACCAAAGGAATTTGATTTGCTCCTGTACTGTGCAAAGCATCAAGGAAAAATTTTGACAAAACAGCAGATTTATGAGGAAGTTTGGGGCGAAGAATATTTCTATGATGACAGTAACATTATGGCGATTATCAGCCGGCTTCGTAAAAAATTAGAAGTCAATCCTTCAAGCCCAAAGTATATCCAAACGGTCAAAGGGATTGGCTACCGCTTTAACAAGGAGGTGTAGCCAGTATGGAAATCATCGTTTTCTTGTCCATTATGATTGCTGTTGTGGCTGTGCTGACTTCCATCATTCTCATTCGGCGCGTAAAAAAGCAAATCGCAGAAATGACCGATTCACTGGTTGATGTGAAAAACGGAAATGGCAACCGGCGTATTTTGTCTGCAACAAATGAACTGACAGCGCCTCTTGCCTATGAAATCAATGAGATTGTTGTGTCCTATGAAAGCAGACTTTCAACTGTACGGCAGACAGAAGAAACCAACCGCCAGCTTATGACGAGCCTTTCCCATGATGTTCGGACGCCCCTTACAACTCTGATTGGGTATCTTGACGCTGCACACAAAGGACTGGTCACAGGAAAAGACAGGGATGATTATATTGAAACCGCCCGCCGGAAAGCCCATGATCTGAAAGAATATATTGATGTGCTATTTGACTGGTTCAAGTTAAATTCCAACGAGTTTGCTTTGGAGATCCAGAGCGTTGAGGCCGCAGAACTGACAAGAAATATCCTGATCGACTGGATACCGATTTTTGAGGATAAACAGGTTGATTATGACATTGATATTCCTGAACAGCCTGTCCGGGTAAGATTGGATATGGACAGCTATATGAGGATCATCAATAATCTCATTCAAAATGTAATTGCTCACAGTCATGCGGACAAAATCAAAATTGTCCTGTCAAAGAAGGAAAATAACATGGAATTGTTGCTGGCAGACAATGGAGTGGGAATTGAGAAAGAAGATTTGAAACACATATTTGAACGGCTTTATAAGTGTGATAAAGGACGCTCTGAGAAAGGCAGCGGTCTTGGTCTTTCTATTGTCCGCCAGCTTGTAGAAAAGATGGGTGGAAGCATAACAGTTGAAAGCGTACCGGGAAAAGGGACTGAATTTATGTTGCTTTTTCCTTTGGAGATTTAAGCGGGTTCCCGTCTTTATGGCGGGAGCCTTTGTCATTTTGCCGGATTTCAAATTGCAAGGTTAATGCAAGGTTGCGGCAAGGTTAATGCAAGGTTGGCATGATAGAATACCTTACAGAACAGGAGGTTTTGAATATGGACATCAATACAATCATTGAAACAAAAAATCTGACGAAGCAATACGGCTCACAAAAGAGTGTGGCTGACTTAAATATCCATGTGAAGCGTGGGAGAATTTACGGTCTGCTGGGCAGAAACGGAGCCGGAAAAACCACTACCATGAAAATGCTGCTTGGCTTAACGAAGCCGACTTCCGGAGAGGTCAAAATCTGGGGAAAGCCCTTGCAGGGGAATGAAAAGAAATTGCTGCCCCGTATCGGCAGCCTGATAGAGTCCCCCGGATTTTATCCCAATCTGACTGGCACAGAGAACCTGCGTATCTTTGCCACCCTGCGGGGCGTACCCAACAATCATGCCATCAAAGACGCTCTTGATCTGGTAGGACTGCCCTACAAAGATAAAAAGCTCTTTTCTCAGTATTCTCTTGGTATGAAGCAGCGGCTTGCCATCGCCCTTGCCGTTATGCACGATCCGGAACTTTTGATTTTGGATGAGCCGATCAACGGTCTCGATCCCATCGGTATTGCAGAAGTACGATCCTTTATTCGGGAGCTTTGCGATGCAAGAGGAAAAACCATTTTGATTTCCAGTCACATTCTTTCGGAGATTTCCCTGCTGGCTGACGATATTGGAATTATCGACCACGGCGCATTGCTGGAAGAAGAAAGCCTTGCTGAGCTGGAACAAAAAAGCAGTAAGCATATCCGGTTTACACTCTCTGATACTGCGCAGGCGGCAAGAATTTTGGAACGCATTTTCCATGAAAACCATTTTTCCATACAGGACGACCACAATCTGCGCTTGCACAACCTTGATCTGCCTGTGGGGAAAATTGTAACTGCCTTTGTAGAAAACGGATTGGAGGTATCGGAGGCGCATACTTGTGAAGAAAGTCTTGAAGATTACTTCAAGCGTGTGACAGGAGGCGAAGGAATTGCTTAAACTAATCAAATGCGAATTTTTGAAATTGAAACGGAAGAAATTTATTCCGCTGATTATTCTGGCTGCTTTCCTGTTTCCAATCCCGCTGACTTATCTGATGACAACGCCCTCTATGATGGAGCGATATACGGATCAGGCAGATGCTTTCGACGGACTATTTAACATGGTGTTGGGATATGGTATCCAGTTTTTACTGCCCTGCATTATCGGTGTGATTGCCGCTATCCTGTTTTTTATGGAACGCGACAACGACACATTCAAAAATCTGCGTACAATTCCCGTAACCAGCACGCAAATGGTACTTGCAAAAATTATTGTCCTGTTTCTCTTTGGAATTGTTTTTTGTGTGGCTTCTACCATTGTAACAATTCTTTGCGGATTTGGAACATTAGAAGTTTATGGAATAGGCTATAAATTGTTTTTAGCGGTTGAAACAGGAATTTTCATTACGGCAGGAACACTCCCGTTGATTGTTCTTGTTGTCTTTTTCAGTAAAACCTATGTTTTTTCCATTTTGCTGTGTGTCTTTTATAGTGTTCTGAACATGAGTGCTACGGCATTGTTTGACACACTGCCTAAAACTATGTTATGGCTTCTGCCCACGCCACTGACTACTTTTTGGAGTGCAGGAGATATGGCGGCTCATGGAATAAAAATGGACTTGGAGCAAATGACAGGGCTAATTCCTTCAACATTTCAAGTTGTATTCATTCTTGGGATCATGGCATTAGTTTCGTTCTTACTGATTGACAGATTATATAAGCAGAGGGGGGAATAAACATGGTTCGCATTGTAAAAACAGAATTTTATAAATTGAAAAGGTATCATATCCTTTGGGCGGGCGTTGCACTTATGCTCCTATCCGTCCTGCTGACCTTGTTTACCTCTATGGCGAATGATGGTTCCGTTTGGGATTTCGCCTATCTTACAGAACAGGTCATCAAAAACAATATGTCCATGATTTTTCCGATGTGTATCAGCCTAATTGCTGGATATATGATTACTCGTGAGCAGGCGGATGACACATTGAAAAATATTCTGACTGTGCCGATCTCTTTTAAGAAACTGTTGACCGGAAAATTGATTGTGTGCGGCGTATTGTCTATTATTTTCGGGCTGATATGCAGTCTGTTTACAATCATAGCAGAAATGATTGTGGGATTTCCCGGCTTTGAGATTTCCTTAGCTCTAAAAGCAACCTTGCAGATTACTGCGGTTAATTTCTTTTTATATCTTGCGGTTCTGCCGATTATCGCTCTTACTTGTCGGAGGGCAGGTAGCTTTTTAGTCGGTGTAATCATTGCTTTTGTCTATGGATATGGAGGGATGTTTGCCGCAGGAAATATGACATTAGCAAACCTTTATCCGATTACCGCAAGTCTCGGAATGGTAGGCTACCGTAGCTATGATACCGCAGTCAACTGGAATATCGGAACCTGTTCTTGCAGTCTTGTGCTTGCTGTCGTTATTTCTGCCATCTTGATTTTGTGCATGAAAGAGCGAGAAGCAACCCAAACAAAGAAAAAGGCCAAAAAGGTAGCACCAAAGAAAGGCTGGTGATGATTTTATGAAGAAAATAGTTTTAGCATTGGCATTTGTCCTTTTGGGAAGTTTTATGCTTTCTGGCTGTTCAAAAGATGAAATTCTCGATCATTATAATAATATCGTTCAGTCGGCTGGATCCATAGAGCTTACAGGAAAGTTATCTTTGGAAGGAACAAAAGAAAAAGGGATCGATGATTATACGGGAACTTATACGGCTGATTATGAGAATTTTTCAGATACAGAGTATTTGTTTGGAGGAACTTCCATAAAAAGAGAAGCCGGTAAGGAGCTGTCTATTGACTGCACTTTGGAGGTTATGGAAGGTACTGCAAAAGTATTTTGGATTTCTGGATCTGATGAAGCAGTCACTTTGATTGAAACAGCCGGAACTTATAGTGACACAATTACACTTCCTGATGGTGGAAATTATATCGGCATTGAGTGTGAGGACTTTACTGGAAACATTGAATTGAATATTGAATAACATTCTGCCGCACGACGGCAAAAGAAAAAAAGCCGTCGTACAGCAGACACATTTTCACGCGCCCATGAAGCGGCGGCTTTGATTTTCAGAGCCGCCGTTTCTTTTCGTCTATCCTAAACCAACGACGACCTAACACCGTGTAAATCCACGGCGGCATATAGGAGGATTGCCGCCGTGTCTATTTTTGTCTTTTTTCACAGTACACATGATCTACACCAGCTAAAAAAAGCGTAGCTCCCCCTCCGGGACAGTCTGGTTATGAATATGAAATTAGACAGAACAAAAACGAATATGTAACTTCATGCGTCCGTGTGGCTTCATGCCGCCCGGGCGCTTTTGCGTACTTCGAGACAAATTGTCCCGAGGTGCGGGGCGGCTCCCCAGGATGCCGCTCCCCACCGGGCCCCGTTTCGGTCACTCATCCACCCAACACCGAAACGGAGGTTTATTTATGACTACAATCAATCTGAAGGATTTTTATTATTGGTACACACAGGATCAGTTTATCGAAGTTTCTGACGAGGTAGCCGAAGTGTTTGTGTCCGATGCCCGGCACGAAATGGCCTACCAGCGGCGGCTCTCCCAGCATAAGGCGCAATATTCTCTGGACTGCGATGACGGGATCGAATATTCCGCCTGCCTGCATGAGCCAACGCCCCAGGAGCTTCTGGAGCGCATGGAAATGTTCTGCCGCCTATGGAACGCACTCAACTCTTTGCCGGAGATCCAGGGCCGCAGGATTGATGCCCACATCATTCTTGGAAAGAGCATCAAGGAAATTGCCGAGGCCGAGGGTGTACATGAGGAGTCTGTCCGCCAGTCCATCAAGCGTGGCCTTGAGCGCATGAAAAAAACTTTTTGATTTTTTCATTTTCCCCACTTGGAAATGATGAAAAAATGTCTCGGTTTATGAGAGGAGGTTTTCTTCTCAGCACTGATGAACAGGAGCGGCCCCGGGCATAGTGCGGGGAGCCGGGCGGCGGGTGCGCTGTGACTTTCTCCATTGGGAAACGAGCGAACAACACCAACGCCGCAAATGGGCCGGGCCGCCCTCTCATCTGTGCGGGATCGCCGTCCCGAAAGTTGTTGTCTTTGGACAGGTCAAGAAAATGTGGGCGGCGATCCCTAAATTTTAGGAAAGCGAGGTACAGTCTATGAACTACGATCCCGCAGAATTGGCGGCCCTGTTATCTGAGCCGTGGAGCAACGGAGCTTGCCGTGGCTATGTGATTATGGCGATGGAAAACTGCGGCTTTGCTGGCGATGACATACGCCGTATGATGGCCGAGCTCCATGAGCTGTTTGACTTCGTTTCTCTGGAAGAGGCCGAGGCCCATTATCAAAAAAGCCTTTTCTGACTTCGAGACATTGTGTCCCGATGTGGAGCAAGACAAGAGGACGGCACTTTTTTCGGTGCCGTCCTCTTGCGTTTCCCCACGATATGCGGGAGGCGTATCCTATTTTTGATAAGGAGGTTTTACCGTGAGATTAACGGCAAAGGAACTGGAACAAATGAAAAGCGTTGACATCGGCGCAGTGGCTCCTGAGTCCCTGCCGGATGTGAGCGGTATGGCCTTTGATACCTCTCTCCCCCGGGAGGAGCGGATCGCTCTGTTTTTGCAGGCGGTAGAAAATCCATACTGCTTTTGCATCGGCGGGATCGGTGTGAAAATTGAATTTGCGGAAAGCGGACCGTCCTTACAGGACACGCTGACGGACTTTCTGCTCCGGCAAAAAAGCGGGCTGTAACTTCGGTTATGGCCTGTTTGCTACTTCGAGACAAAGTGTCCCAAGGCGGAGGCATCCTTGTTGTCCCGCCCGGGCAGAGGTATAATATAGATGTAATGTGATAGGGAAGGAGGAACAATGGCACGAACAAAAAACAGAGGATTGCAACAGAGTTTCTCTCCCTCTTATACCGTCCGCCGCTGGCGGCTGGGCGCATACATCCGGCTTTCTAAAGAGGATTTGAAAAAAGTTAAAGACGGCAAGGATGACAGCAACAGCGTGAAAAACCAGCGTGACCTGCTGGGGGATTTCTACTTTAAGCATCAGAACGAATTTGAAAGCATCGCAGAGTATGTGGATGACGGCCACACCGGGACGGACGCCAACCGGGAGGACTTCTAACGGCTCCTTGCCGATGTAATGAGTGGCAAAATAAATTGTGTGATCGTCAAAGACCTTTCCCGTTTCGCAAGAAATTACAGCGATGCAGGCAGTCTGATTGACAACCTGTTTGTTCAAATGGGCGTCCGCTTTATCAGCCTTGCCGAGAATGTAGACAGCTACCGTGACCCGGACAGCGTTTCCAGCATTATCGTCCCCATTACGAATGTAATGAACGATCAATACTGCCACCAGACCTCAAAGAAGATCCGCCAGGTCTTTGACTACAAGCGGCGCAACGGGCAGTATATCGGCTCCTTTGCTCCCTATGGCTATGTGAAAGACCCGAAAGACAAGCACCAGTTGATTGTCGATCCCGAGGCGGCTGAAATAGTCAAGCTCATTTATGACCTGTGTTTGCAGGGCATGGCTCGGCGGTCTATCGTCTATCACTTGAACGATCACGGTATACCGAGCCCGGCTACCTACCGCAAGGAAAAGGGCCTGCCTGTGAGCTCACCATCGGACACTCCCCTGTGGGGCGATAAGGCCGTAACCCTTATTCTCACAAACCCGATTTATACCGGGGATTTGGTGCAGGGCCGCCACCGGGTGAAAAGCTACAAGGTACACCAGATCGAGGAAGTGCCCGAGGAAGAATGGGTACGGGTTCCCGATACTCACAAGGCCATCATAGAGCGGGAGACTTTTGAAAAGGTGCAATCTCTCTTAAAGCGGGATACCCGGCGGGCTCCCCGGACAAAGGAGCTTCACCTATTCAGCGGCTTCCTCCGCTGTGCGGATTGTGGAAAGTCTGTTACCCGAAGCTCAAGCGGGCAAAGCACCCGTTACCTTTGCTCTACTTACAAAAACCGTTCTCGGACAGCCTGCACCATGCACTCTATCAAGCATGAGCGGCTGGAGGCCGCTGTCCTGTTCGCTGTACGGCAACAGGTACATCTGGCGGTTTCCTACTCCGAGATTATCGCCCGGATCAATTCGGCCCCCATCAAAAAAAGCCAGTCTTTCCGACTGGACGATCTGATAGCCGCCAAGGAGCGGGAACTGGCAAAAGTGACCCGGTACAAGCAGTCTCTTTATCAAGACTGGAAAGACGGGGAAATTACCCAGCAGGACTACCGGGATATGAAAGCCGATTATGAGCGGCAGGCCGTATCCCTCTCGGACATTCTGGCCCGGCTGACCGCTGAACGGGCGGAGCTGGCAAACGGTGTAAATAATGAGCATCCTGCTCTTGTAGCCTTTATGAAGTACCAGAACATTGAAACACTCAACCGGGAAATTCTGATTGAGCTTGTAGACCATATCAAGGTTTACGAAAACGGCAATATCAGTGTGAAATTCAAATTTGCTGACGAGCTCCGCCGGATTGCCGAGTACATTGAAATCAACACCACTCAAAACCCCGCTGTGGCGGGCTGATACCCGCCACATACCTTTCTGACAGTGTGTATTCCTAATAAGAAACATTCATATGATTGTTATACCAACGCTATAGATAACAACTGCCCAAAACGAAATCGTCTGTGAAATCAGGCGTATTTTTAATCATGTCGAAAAGTTGTACTTTTTGACGAGAAGCTGCCATTTACCCCCAGAAGCTGCTTCCTTATGCTTTTGCATAAGAAGGTGTTCTAATGAAAATAGAGAGAAACATTTTCAGCCACATTAAGGAAAGAACTGGACAAAAGAGGGGTGGGGTTTCAAGAGTTCGCGCAGGAATTGGGGATACCAAGGACTACATTAACGGACTATATGAAAGGTACGTCCCATCCGCGGGCAGATTCATCGGAATATCTGGCAGAAAAGCTGGGCATTTCACTGTCTGAACTGGTATCCGGTGATGGCAGCCCACACAACGATGGGCTTCCCTGTATAGAGCCTGTGCTAATGGAGATACCAGCCTTGCATCCACGAACCATACCGATCGCGAGGGATGCGGTCTCACTGCTGCAGGACGCATTCCGGCTCTCTGATGACCTGTACGGTTTGAAAGAAAATGAGACAGAGGATGAAAGCAGCGACGAAGTATATAGATACTTCCTGCATGAAATGATGGTCCCGTCCTATCATTCCCCAGCTTATGGGATACTGGCAAAACAGCGGTTCGGACAAGGCTAGGTGACCATTACGCTTGTATCTGCATTTTCTCATGATAAACGTGCAGTTGAACAACTCGCTGCACGTTGTACGAAGTTTCAGCTCTCGCCCGTCCATCTTCTGGACGTGATCCATGATTTCCTGATAGGGTGTACGTTGTCTTATGATTGATACCGCACATCCTACGGCAGGCAGCGCTGGCAGGACGAGTACATACGAAACAGGCAGAACAAACGGGGATACAGAAGCGATCCGCAATCTGTTATTCAGGCTTGGTGTAACTGCAAAATACAAAGGCTATTTTTATGTAGTCCATTCAGTATTCCTGTGTATGGAAGGACCGGAACGACTCCTGTCCGTAACAAAGCGGCTTTACCCGGAAGTTGCCAGAAAGCACAAGACGAATTGGAAGGCCGTGGAACGGAATATCCGGGCAGTCTCTGTCGCTGCATGGTCTGCTAACCACCTGTTTCTGGAAACACTGGCCAACAGGCCGCTGGATAGGTACTTATACGCTGCTGAATTTATTTCTGTGATCTTGAACGCCGTTTTAACCGGCGGTATTGTATTGTCCTGGAGATAAATGATTTTTCCCTTCGAAACGAGGAGCTGGCAGCAATCTGCCAGCTCCTTTTTCGTCTTTGATATGCTGTTTGACAGCAAAACCTCCCTGACAGGTTCTCGTTGTAGGATTTGATGCTTACAGTAAAAATAATGTATTATACTCCATTGGAACACAAAAAGAGCGTCTGCCGTTCACAGCTCATGTTGTGAACGGCAAATGCCTTGGCAAATGCCTTTTTGTAAGTGTCATCTCTTTTCACTGAGTTTTCTTCAAAAGAATCTCCAACTGCTCTACTTTGGATATAGGCTGCAAGATGTTACACCGGCGCCCCGTATACTTAAATCCATGCCCTGTTAATACGCTAACTACAGTAGCGCCCTTTTTCAGGAAACCCTCATTCCACAGCTTGCTTACCGCGCCAATGGCCGTCGCGGAAGTGGGTTCGCAATAATATCCTACTTTTGTCTCCACCATCTGCGTGGCCTGCCAGATCTCACCTTCTGTCAGACAGAGCATCATGCCGCCGGATGCACGGGCTGTCTGCAATGTTAATGTTCCATCGTTCTCGTAGCCCACCAGAGGATCGCTGATTCCTCCTGCAATGGTCGAGATAGTGCCATCCCAGCAATGCACCTGCGCGTCTCCGTTCAGATAGGCTCGGGTAATGGGCATGCATTGTTCACTTTGAACGCCCACCATGGCTGGCAGCGGCTGCTGCGCAGGTACACGTCCCAAATGCCGCAGTTCGTCAAACCCCTTGTAGGCTCCGATCATCAGCGGACCGGACGCAATGGGAATGATAACCACATCAGGGAAGCGGCCACCCAACTGCTCAAATATCTCATAGGCAACCGTTTTATCCGCCTCAACAGTATAGGGATTCAGAAAGGTAGAGGTGATGTTGGGCCATCCAAACCGCTTCGCGCAAAGGTCAGCCATATCGTAAGAGTGGGAATAATTTCCCGTTACGGGAATCACTGTTGCACCGTAGGACGCGGCTTGGATCACTTTTCCGGGATCCGTGCTTTCAGGCACAAACACCACGCATTCCATACCGGCTCGGGCCGAATAAGCGGCCGTGGCCGCCGCAGCGTTTCCCGAAGAAGCAATCACTACTTTCTCGGCGCCGGCTTCCTTTGCGGCGGATACACCCACGCTGGAAGGCCGGTCTTTAAAGGATCCAGAAGGATTCAGATGCTCCGCTTTGATGTACCACTCTATCTGCGCACCGTAAATATCCGCCATCCGCTGGCAACGAAGCAACGGCGTTCCTCCCTCGCCTAAACTAACAATATTTTCTTCCTGCTGCAATGGTAACAAAGGCAGGTATTTCCACAGACCCGGCAACTCCGGCAGGGTCAGCCGCCCATCTTGGGCAAGAGCATCGTAATCGTATTTCACTTCCAAAATGCCCCCGCAGTGAGGGCAGGCATATTGCAGTTCCAACGGGAATTGTGACCCGCAGGAGCGGCAGGCGAGTCGGTTCGCATACATCTATCTTCAGGTCCTCCTCAATCCCGCAGTTCTACAATCAATTCTATTTCCACAGGTACGTTTCCGGGCAACACATTCACACCAATGGCAGAACGGGCTGCTTTTCCGATCTGATCGCCAAATGCCAAGCACAACAGTTCACTTGCACCGTTCATCACCTGTGGCTGGGCGTAAAAATCATTAGCACTGGCCACAAATCCCAACAGTTTTACTACACTGGCTATCCTGTCCAAATCTCCAATGTTCGCTTTCAGAACCGCCAGCGCGTTCAACGCGCACTGTTCAGCCGCTTTCTCGGCCTGTTCCAGTGTCAGTTCGGCGCCCACTTTCCCTTCAAAGGTCTCACCGCCCTGCAGATTGCATGCCACACCAGACAAATAGGCGCACCGCATACCAAAAGGACGCACAGGTGTGTACATTCCGCCTGGAAGAGGAGCCGGGGGCAAGTTCAGTCCCGCCAACTCCAAACGTTTTTCCACTTCACTCATAACTAGACCTCCTCGTGCCTAAGTTTATTTCGCCATTTCTGAATTTTTTCGCACGGTATCTAAATAATTATAAAATGTAAACTTGGAGATGTTCAAAAATTTGCAGGTTCTTTCGCTGGATTTGCTGATTAGGAACGCCCCCTTTTCATCCAGATACTTCAAAAAAGCCAGCTTGTGTTCTCTGGTCATAGATTGGGGCGGGACCCCTACATGCTTTTGAGCCTGCCCTAACATGCAATCCAACAGTTCTGCTACATTGCTGGTAATAAACTCTTCTACTTGATCATTTTCCTGCGTCGGACTGTTTGGAATCAAGGAATACCCGCCATTCTGCTCATAAATATATTTTTCCAGACGCAAACTTTCAGTGATATCTTGATTCACGCATAAAGCTCCAATGACCTTGCCCGCATCGTTATAAAAGTAGACGCTGGAAGAGCGCAAAATTTTACCATCTTGGGTGTTAGAGATATAGTTGAAACGATCTCCATCGATTTTGGTTCCACGCAAAACTTCCAACCCTAAATTGGTGCCGCTATCTCCCACTTTCCTTCCAGACACATGCCCGTTCACGATATCCACAATGGTGGATTCATAGTCTCGTGTAAGATCATGGAGGACAACTTCGCAATTGGAGCCAAACTGTCGTGCGAACAATTGCATTAACTTTTTAAAGGTCTGGATCTCGTCTTCAATTTTTTTCATAAGTAAACACTTCGATTCTTCTTTTATTTCTAATAAGTTCTATTTTAGAAGAAATCGGTTTTACTTGTCAACACAAAGCGGTTCATCCATTCAGCTTCTTGACAGGAGTCCCATCCTCGCCCACATAGCGCCGTCCATATCCAGTCAAAATAGCAATCACATATAGTACAATTAGCACCATGGGATAGATTACAAATAGCGGTAACATGGGACCATCCAGCGTGGACACATGCTCACCAAAGATTTCTTGTGCTTGAATCGCCATTACAATAGGCACAGTGATGGTTACGTTATAAGGCAATGCATACGTTACGCCTGTAGCCATACAGTCCATGATATTGGCAATGCGGTAGGGATGAATGTGGAACTTCCTGCCGATAGATTTTCCAAAAGACGAGCCAACTGTGAAAATGGCTGCCGAATTGGTTACGGTTACAACGCCCATGAAGAAAGACAAGACTGCTACAGAAAGTTCAGCGTTCACTACGGTCTTGACTACTTTGCCCACTTGCTCCATCAGTTCCTGATCGCCGCCACCTTCCCTTAGCACCTGCACACAAGCGATAATCAAAATCACCAGCAGTGCATTGGGGAGCATATCACTGACACCAGTCGCCAGAGAGCCACCCACTGAGCCTTCCTCAATAGTAACAAGCGTAGATGCGCTGGGCATTTGAAATAAATACACAAACACCAGCCCTACAACACTTCCGATAATCATAGCGTATATGATGTCACCTTTTTTCATTGCTAACACAATAGTCAGTAATGCAGGAATCAGCATTAAGAGCCCTTTGGGATACATCTGCTCTTGAAGCAATTCCAAAGGTACTATATCGGCACTGTTTTGCCCTATGAGCATTCCTAGAACAAAAGTGATGACAATAGTAATTGCCGCAGCAACTAATGAATAGCGTAGGCGGGATTTTACAACACCACCTACATCGGTTTCCATACTAGCTGCTGAGCAGATTGTCGTGTCTGAAACCGGAGCCAAGTTGTCGCCGAAGCAACCGCCACCGATGATAGCTCCTGCCAGCAGCATTGGATTTGCGCCTAGTAACGTTCCAGCTGGATATAGCACCGACATACAGGCTACAATTGCACCAAATCCGGTTCCAGCTGCCGTGGCAAACAAACAGGCGGCCAAAAATGCTACAATGATGAATATTGTACCTGTGGCGCCCAGTTCATAAGCAGCCCAGATGATACCTCCCACAAGGCCGGACTCCCGCAGAATCGCCGCAAATAATCCCGCAAAAATGAAACACGCAAATGGAATGGTCGCTCCTTTGTCGCCAAATCCCCTTAGAATTGCCTCGCAGTAACCGCTACGATCTTTTGCAAAAAAGAATGTAATAAAAATGCCTGTAAATGCGGCTAACCAAAGCCCTTGCACTGCAGGGGCACCTTTGATGGTAAATCCCGCGGTGACTAAGATAAAAATTATAATAGGTAAAAATGATATCCAAACCCCACCGTAGAATTCCAATCTCTTTTTCTCAGTTTCCATATTGCACTTCCTCTCCATTACTGTTCAGATGTATTATATCCGACAAAGCCACATGGGCCTAACAAAAAATAAGTTTTTAAAACTTTTTTTTTGTTATGCAAATAGTATAATAAATTTACTTATGTTTGTAAATAATAGTTTTATCCAATAAAACAACTGACCTATTGGGTATTTTGACAAAATTTAAGCACTGTACCAGCAAGTGAATCGAAGGTAAGCGTAAAATAAGCCAGCTGAAAGCAGAAGAAGTCAATATATGATACACGAACAGCCTATGAAAAAGACTCCCGTGTGATATCTACACGAGAGTCCTTCTTTAAGGGGCTTACGCAATGAAAAATTGTTGTTTATGTCATACTTGATTATGTTGTTGCGGCGACTCCGTGTTGCCGGCACCACTCCCTCACAGGCAGACCGCTGTTACGACACTCCTGTATTGCCAGTCCCCATTCCAGCACTTTTTTCGCTTGATGCTTCAACTTGTTGCTCGTCATCTGCTTACACCGTCTAACATTAATAGTGGTGGAACGTTCCGCCACATTACCACCGCTATTTTCTCATATCTTTCTACCCGTCTTTGTGTTTTACGCTTACGCCATTTTGCCTTAAGATCTTCGCATTGCCAGCTTTGAAACCGGAACCAGTGTTCAGCATAATTCGACATTTCCCGCACCTTCGCTTCATACAATTTACCCAATATAGGGATGGCCTTAAAGCGGGAAAATGTCAATAAAGGGAAGCGCTGATACAATTATAGATCAGTAGGGGCGCTATGGATTTGAAAAGTATTATCAGCTATCAGAGAGTCGAATACGGTTATGTCAGGGTAAAATTGGCTGATGTGATGAAAAGCCATGGCATTACCCGTAACGGTTTGCGCACCTTGACTGGCGTCAAGTACAGTGTGATTGACCGGTATTATAAAGGGCAGGATATTGCACTGGCTGACCTTGATTTTCTTGCAAAGTGTTGCTATGTTCTGGATTGTACGATCCCCGATCTGCTGGAATACTAGGCATCCGTAAACAAACTTATTCCATGAGAACACAAAAAATCGGCCTGGACGCAACGATACGTCCAGACCGGTTTTCCTTTTCAGGCATATAAAGAGCAGTCCTTTTTCTGAAAAATATAAATAAACAGCGGTATCCCAACATTCATGTCTCGGATACCACTGTTTTTGAATTTAACCTGAAACGTTCATCTTTTCTCAACGCTTCCTTGGAGCTTTTTAATATATCTAAATAAAATGCAAATATTGTATGTTTTGTGATAAAACGATACATGTTGTCGGACAATATTCTTATTTTATCGAGCAGTTATACGATATTGCCTTTATTCAGGTTTTTTTGAAGAACGGCAAGTCGAGATATCCTTGAAAAATTCTTCATACTTTACGCCAAATATCATTTGCAAACCTACCAAATCACTAACAAATAAATTTCCCCTGCCCATCTCAATGAGTGAGTAAGTGCTTCGGCTGATTGGGGAACCGAGTACCTGTAGTTTAGCAACGGTTTGTTCCTGGGTCAGCCCACATGTCAACCGAATCCTTTTCAGGTTTGCGCCAAACGTCTCATTCCCCAATAATTTTGGCATGGCAATCTCCTAAATAATCATAATTACTGAAAATAGTGTATCAAGATTGTTGCCCAGCGTTGCTTATATCTGTAAGCGGTGGTATAATTATTATCAATGTTAAGAAGTGCCTACAAAAAACACTCGGGTTTTCCGAGTGTACGCATTAGCTATTTGGTTTTGGGATAGGGGTATGCACATTCCGTAATTCCGACTAAATAATCCAAACTTACATTGTAAAACCTTGCAAGAAGCATGGCGCTTTCTAAAGGGATTCGAGTTTTGCCGCTCTCATAATCGGAATAGGTGCGTTGACCAACGCAAAGGATATCCGCAATTTGCTGTTGCGTATATCCTCTATCCTCGCGTATTTCTCGAATTTTTTCATAATATCGCATTCCAATCCCTCGTATACAGAATACTATATAAACAAGGATTGCCTGCGAAATAGAGTTATAAACTCTGAAAGAGGGACGTATATGGCAATTTGCACATTCGTCGGGCATAATGCCCTATATGACGATGACATTTACAAGCGGACAGTCGGCGCGGCGTTTGAAGTAGCCAAGCAAAATGATACGGTGGAGTTTCAGTTTTTCTGGAAAGGGAAGCACAGCTTCAGCCGTATCAGCCTTGTCGCGGCTCTGGATGCAAAGGCTCATTTTCCGCAAAAAGAGATCACTATAACACTGGTCACAAGGCCAAACCATTATAACCAGCTCCTTCAGGAGCTGCAGCAGGGAGACGCGGGTATCCCTGCCTGTCTGATCGACAAAGTGATCGCGCCGGGCGTTGGGGATACGCATAGAAGCAACCGCAATATCGGGACCGGTGTCAACATGATCGAACGCTGGATGCTGTCCCGCTCAACGCATTTAATAAGCTATCTGTATCTGGCGCTCTATGACGAGGAAAACTGGCAATATGAATATGCCGAAAAAAAGGGCGTGACGATTCTGGATGTTTGCAGCGAGCTAACCATGCAATTTGTTCGGGATGGCTTTGCCTCCCTGAAGGACGGGCAGGGTCTTGTCCTCGCAGAGCGGCAGGCTGGAAGTACGCGCAAGGAAATTGGAGAGCGGTTGGGTATCTCGTCCGGCGCTGTCAAAACGATAGAGCAGAAAGCGATCCGTGCGCTGCGGTGGTATGTGATTACAAGGGCGTCGGAAAATGGGCATAGCTGGAAGCCGCAGGAACCGGACGTTTGCAGCATTTTTTCTTTGGGGCCGGTCACCTGTCAAAGCCTGTGCCTGTTCGGACAGGCAGTGCGCTTTTTGGTAGAAACTTATGGTGTGAACCGCTTCCATATCATATCCGACTACTGCTCCTCCGGTTACATGAGCATGCTGAAGCGTGAAACGAAAGGGGTTCCCCATGCATGTATCATAGGGGTCGCCAATATGCCGGACATGGACGAACAGGAATGGGGCGACTACAAGGCGCAGCATATCCCGCCCTGTAACAGGGTAGAGAATTTGAATATCCCTGTTTCAGGCGCACGGCGGGAGGAGTTGTCAGTCCTGGCGCATTTGATCGAACACTCGAAGTTTTGTTTATGTAACCTGTCGGAGAATATGTTTGCAGGGGATATCAGGTATTATGTGGCAAAGTCGCGCGGCGCGGTGCTGCTGGATATCGGAAAAAAGCACACATAAAATATGAATTTACCTGATTAGAACACAAAAAAACGGTCTGGACCATCTCGTTCAATCCGGTTTTGTTTTTAAGTCGTGCAGTTGCATGACTTGAAGTGTTTAACAGAAAACTTATTAGCCTATGATTTGTAATAGTACTACTCCATATAAAATACAAGGCTAATAAGTAGCTTTTCAAAAGCAGAAAATAAATAGCAATGCTTATAACAGCATGATATAATGCAGGTAAGAGCAACTTGGAATTTTTACGAAACGGAGGTTCTCATGAAGAAAGACGATAGAAAAAGGTGTTCGTGGGCAACTACGGAACGCTATAAAGAATACCATGACAGAGAGTGGGGAAAGCCAGTTCATAATGATAGAAAACTATTTGAAATGCTAATTCTCGAAGGTATGCAAGCTGGATTATCATGGCTAACGATATTAAATAAAAGAATGGCATTTCGAGAAGCCTTTGACCAGTTTGATTATCATAAAATTGCTCTCTATAACGAAACTAAAATTGATGAGTTAATGCAAAATCCCAATATTGTTCGCAACAGGTTGAAAATCAAGTCGTCAATCATAAACGCACAGCAATTTATTAAAGTTCAAGAAGAATATGGAAGCTTTGATGCGTTTATTTGGTCTTATGTTGATAACAAACCTATCCTTGATCATTTTAAGTCGGAAACTGAAATTCCTGCAAAAACGCCGCTTTCAGATAAAATAAGTAAGGACTTGAAAGAACGCGGTTTTAAATTTGTAGGTAGTACGATTGTATATGCCTATATGCAGGCAATCGGAATTGTAAATGACCATGTGAAAAGTTGCTATTTGTATGTACCGGAATAATTATTTTATATATGCCCTTTAAGCGTTGATTTTCCATATCGCTACATTTGTTCTGAGTACCGACCCAGTCGATCTATTCTGTTGGCCTGCATTTTGTGGAGGAAACCTCCACTTCACAAGGGAGGAATAAGAGGATATAATAAAGGAGAAATCAGGTCAGAGTATTCGTGTCAGAGTAACCGCCCAGAGGCAGTCTGCCTGCCTGAGTTGTACATGATTTCGCAGCCTGATGAACACCGCAAAGACCGTATAGTACCTAATGGTGCTGTGCGGTCTTTTTTTGCGCAAAGATGGAAAGGAAGATCAATATGCAATGACAGAAAAGCTGATGAAAGCTATCTACAGTGACCCAGCCCAAACAATCACCCTTACAACCTGGGCGGATACCGTTGCCGTGGACCCGCGGGACAATTTGCTCATCGCGGTCCGGCTGGGCGGTTATCCGGAAGTGACAGCCGGCCTTGTCAACGCGGTCAGCGGCGGAGGCACGCTG
>NZ_JACOPL010000015.1:0-50095 GCF_014287995.1 Agathobaculum faecis | reverse complement strand
ACCGGCAAATGGCAGTTCCCCGCAGTCTCCATCAGTATGCGATTTTCGCCGTCCAGTTCCCACAGCAGTTCGGACAGTTCGTACAACTCAACATCTGTGTGTCCCACCTCAAAGGGAGGGGGCACCATCTCTCACAAAGCCCGCATGACGGCGATCATGCTTTTGCCTTTGGAAACATCAATGCCTACACAGTTTACGTTCACTCCCCCAATACAAAATTTGCAATCGGAAACCATCTTTCTCTCAATGTCGATTCAAGCTACTGCGTGACGCGGGCAACAAACCCAACCTGCTCAACCGAACGCTACAATGAGGGATGGGTAGCAGTATTGCATGCGGACACGAGAAGCCCAAGCATCAAAGCGCTACCCGATTACACCCTGAGGCATGAGAACGAATAAAGCACGCCAGCCAAGCGTGCTTTACCCAGCAATTATATTGTAGTAGCATCAAAACACTTGTTTTAGAGTTCAGCAGGTCAATATAGGCCGATGTTAATGTAGCGGCATTTAGAAGAAAGCGATATGTTGCTTTACGAAACCCTGAACATCGAAGACTGATCAAAAATTGCAAGTGCAAACCACAATAGGGATTCTTTTGGAAAGGCGGTAGCTGGTAATTAAAAGGCGTGTTTAACCATATGGTTTAAACACGCTTTTTCAATTAAAGCATGTAACCTATCTTTTGTCGCTGTTGGTCCTATGTCAAGATTTAGCACAAGTTAAGCCTTTAGCGCAATATATGTGCATCATTAACCTTGGTCTTTTAACCTCTTGTTATCGGCTGTTAATTTTTTTTGCCGTAGCTATATATCGCATCAATCACCTATTTATATCAGAAAAGATTTCCGGATTGATGCTCTATATGATCCTGTTTTTATAATTATATGTTATTATCCGAAACAATTCCTGCCCCTTATTGCGCAAAATAATTCTACACAACATATAAAACAACGGCAGCAAGCATTACTGCTTGCTGCCGTTGTTGATTGTGACCGCAAATACGTTCCTAACAATGTGTATGATTCGTACCTGCGCGTTATGATGGAGCTGATGAGTCCAGTGTCGAACCCAGCTCCTGGGGTTCGACCTGGGATCAAATTGGTGGAGCCGAGGGGAGTTGAACTCGCTGTTTGAACAAATTGGGCGGTTTTATTGTGCATTATTACCTGCTTTTTCGTACTTTTTCAGAACTTTTTCTTGCCGGTGGGTATCTACCCGTGACAGGTTTTGACGGGTGAAATCTACCGGAAAATCTACCTGAGGGGAGAAGGAAAGGTGAACAAAATTAATATTTTAGATGATAGCTAGGGTATAAAGCAATGGAGCGGAAAAGGGAGAAACAGGATGATCTTCGATATTGAATGAATATTATTCATTGACTTTTCAAATGTTCATGATATACTGGTTGGTGAAAGGAGACCAGACTATGAATACGAAAAAAGAAAAGTCAAAGGCTGCGTTCGATCAACAGGCCGCGACCTATGATCATGATTTCAAGGGTAGTCATGCCCGCGCACTTTATCCTGTCATGCTCAAAAAGTTGTCACAAATTCCATTCCAGTCTGCCTTGGATTTGGGATGCGGGACTGGCGAAATGATGAAGCTGATTTTGCAGGCAGATTCTCATAAAGAGCTGTACGGTATTGATTTGTCAGAGAAAATGCTTGCGGTTGCGCGGTCAAAACTGCCGGATCAGGTCAAGCTATTATCAGGGGATAGCGAGTCACTTCCGTTCCCAGATCATTCATTTGATGTTGTGTATTGCAACGATTCTTTTCACCATTACCCGGCACCGCAGAATGTATTGCGGGAGGTACGACGGGTCTTGAAGCCGGGCGGCACGTTTTTGATCGGGGATTGCTGGCAGCCCTTTATCGGTCGTGTGATTATGAATGCCTTTATGCGATATAGTAAAGAGGGGGATGTGAAGATCTATTCCAAAGCCGAAATGATTTCGATGCTTTCTGAATGTTTTCGTGAAGTGTCTTGGGAACGGATTGGCAACACAGCGTGTATTGCTATGGGCATAAAGTGAGTGGTGTTTACTCAATGGATTTTGCAAAAGGCATAATACTACATCTTCGCTTTGCACCTGTAGGTTTTGCTGAGCAGTGACACAGTAAATTACAGCTGAATGGTTATCTATTGAGCTTTTATAGGAATGCAAAAGCGAATCTCCAGACGGTTTATCGCCGCCTGAGGATTCGCTTTGTATTGGTACGGGTTTCGGGGAAATCATTATGGCGATGGATGATTACGCATTTCGAAAATACTCCTCCAAAAGCGGAGAAAAGGCTTTTCGCATTTCAGCGGTTGCCGTGGCATGGAACTCAGCCATCCGAGGCCAGTCGTTTTCGTTAGACACATCCATGTTGTCTGCCGAAAAATAGATGCGGCTTGCTTTCCTGTCATCCGCACGGGACCATATGAGCCTGCGGGTTAACTGCTTTTCGATTTCATCCTGGTTAGAATGGAGAAAATCGTAAAGCCGCTTGTTGCGTTCTTTGTCGGCGCTACCGAGATACAATTCTACTCGAGCACCGTCGAATTTAGCAATGCAGTTAATGGATACGCCCGAATACCCTAAAAATCCGGTGATCCAATTCATTTTGGACGGATTTACATTTTGGAAAATTCCAGACTTTTCCCGCAAAGATGGCAGCAAATATGCCCAATACTTGCGGCGGATTTGGTGACGCTCCAATTCGTTGTCATCGGCTTCGCCATTTTCCCTGAGAAACATCACAAGTTCAGAAAGGTCGACATCAAACAGTGGAAACAGTTTTTTGAGAACATTGATTTTGTATTGTGTATCTGTACCTGTCCACACGAAAATATTGTGATCAATGGGGCGACAGGTATTGAACGCATCTTCGCTAGTGGAGAAATGGCTGGCCAGTTCTAGGTTTGGATCATGGCTGACAGCGAGTTTAGTGAGGATCGACTTGTCTTCAGCATGCAGCATCATCAGCACCTGCTGATACATGTCTACCCAACTGTTTACCGGATGTTCTACCCCGCGGAAGGAAAACTTGGAAATCAATTTGCCGGTCAGGATCGTGTCTTCTTCCAAAGAGACGGAGTCCAGCTGCTTCTGCTGAGGCTGATAATCGGTTTCGGGGAAGGACCATATATCCAATGCCTGTTGGGTCAGCAGATCGTTTCGTTCCTCCAGTTCTTTTTCGCCCCAGCTATCCTGCTGCCAGATCCATTGATTAATCCGCAATCCGCTGCTTTTGAATCCGTGTTCCATGTCCCGCTTCTCACAGAACGGCGCATTGCGGTACTGGGAGTTGTAACCGGTCAGCGTTAGATTGGCCAGACGATGGAGCCAGAGACTGTGAGTTTGCTCATAGTCCGGCCCCAATTCTTTGATCCAGGTGGGGCTTAATGTCTGAGGCATGATATGCTCGATGGAATAAACACCTTTATCCAGGTGCATCCATACATCTTTTGTCTCCACAGTTCCTGCGTTTTCCAGACGTTCAAAGAGGTAGTACTTGCTTTCGCCCTTCATTGTGTAAATATTCTTTGTGGAAAGCTTTTCGACAAATTCATCATCGGACGGAAAAGCGCCAGACTCTTTTTTGCTTAGAAGGATGTACTTGAATTTGTTCAAATAGTCCGATTCTGTGCGATCAAGCCGAATAATCTCACGATGCAACATCAGGAAAATTTTATTGAGAGCGTTGGTTGGCAAGTCGCAGATGGTTCGGCGAAATAGATATGTTTCTATGGTGCGGAAAATCTCAGCCAAATCATCTGCCGAAATATGGCCCTCTTGATGCATCCGTAGTGTCTCCATCAAGAAAGGGCGGGTGATCGTGGTTTTCAGTCGATTCAGTCGATAGATACAGTCATTGACTGCCTCGTACTGGCTGTTTCCTTTCAGTAAGATCTCGTAGCGTTTGGCGTAGAGTAGGAGATCTTGAAGAAGCGATTCAGTATCCTGCTTTCTGTCCTCCACATATTGTTTGAACTTCACATATATATGCTTGATGGCGGGGGTGGATTGCTGCCGGATGCTTAAATAATCCCGAATAAAAGAGCTGACGTCATATCCGGTGCAGACTTCAATCTTATTCCAGTAGTTCTCGTAATAAAGTTCCTGTTCTTTGCTGGGGAGCCCCATCAGCACATAGTTGCGGATCTTATCACCCTCGCTGAGATCCAGGCCGGTAGAGTTGAGGCTTTCAAAAATCAGCTGAGGATTATCTTCGTGGTTTAGGGAGATGTTGATGATTTCCAGTCGGGAAATAGCCTCGAAGAGCTCATCTACACTGATCTCTTGCCGCTGAATACGCTCATAGAAATACTGATAATTGATAGTTAGGTTGGAGTCCGCCACATGTTCGTCTGCTGAGGAAAACAGGCGTCCAAAGGCTTCACGGTCATTCTTAATGGGTTTGAGTTTGATGCGTTTTTCCTCTGGTTGCCACTTGTCCACCAGATATTCTTCATAAATGCGCTGACTGAGATTTGGCACAGCTGGAGTGACCACTCCTTCCCGCATCAGGTTATACATAGCCAGAAGCAGCAGAGAAACCGTGGTCAACCGTTGCTGTCCATCAATAATGAGAAAATCTAACATTTTTCCGTCCGGATCACTGACAGAAACAATACTGCCGAAAAAGTGGCTCTTTCGCTCCTGCTGAATCACCTTCACCAAATCGTCATAGAGCTGCTTGCACTGCTCGGTTTTCCAGTCATAATTGCGCTGGTATACTGGGATAATGAAGTGCTTGGAGGCCCCTTCCATATACCGCACCAGCCATTCTTCTGAACCTTTCACTGCTATCCTCCTTCTGCCTCTTTAACGCCGCTAGCGTTTTCTATAGAACACTTGCAGTAACTTACAATTGCACTAGTAACTCAATATTTCAGACATATCATTCTCAGTCTCAAGCAGTTGCATTGCGACATGATAGCGTTCTTTGTCATTTATACCGTTCATTTGGCAATGAGGACATTCAAAAGTACCATAATAATCGTCGCATTTAAGTTGAATAAGTTGGCTATTTGAATCCCAACAATGCGTACAGTAATAAAACGTAGGGCTTGAGTCTTTAAGAGTAATAAACGATTCTGGATGGCGAACAATACGATCTGAAATATCTTTTTCCTTTCTAAGGCGCTCATTTTCTTCTTTCAAACGTGAGATTTCTATCTACATAACGTGCGCTCGGTCACTGGAATCGAGCAGTTCTTGGTATAATTCAATATTATCCGCTTTCCGTACGATTTTTGCAATATCTTTTATTCCATCATATAAATTCATATTAATTCTCCTTTATAAATAAGGCTCTGATGCATTACCATCTTTCACGACTCATATGGATTCCAAGCATCTTATAGAGCCGCCCCCTGTGGCCAAAAAACTCAGGTTTTGAATTTGGGCTGGATACTTGGAAAGATTCCTTCGCAAGATTTGGACATTTGACAAAAGCGAATTTGGAATAGTGGTTTCAAAGACCATTTTCAGCCTTTACTAATAGCGTAGCCAAAAATTTTTGATTGTTCAATAGTTTTTGCTTATAATCCACAAACTTTTCAACAAGTAAAAAAGTGGTGTTCACTCATTGCATTTCTGATTGGGGCGTGCTATCATAACAAAAAAAGGGGCGCGGATTATGCGGATCACAAAAGAGCCGGAAGTGCGCAAGCAGGAGATTTTAGACACGGCGCTGAAATTATTCGGTGAAAAGGGATATGAAAAAACGTCGATTGCAGATATTGCAAAAGCAATCGGCGTAGCACAGGGCCTTTGCTATCGCTATTTTCCCTCAAAAGAAGCGCTGTTTGACAGCGCGATCGAGCAATATGCAAATGTTTTGGCAGAGCAATATACGGTTGCCCCCAAAGATGATACGCAGACTTTGCGACAGGTCATTGAAGACATGCCGCTTACAGCGGAAGATCAGAATACAAAATACTATTCTGTCTTTCACGGTTCTGAAAACAGGAAGTTTCATGACCAGCTTTGCCTGAAAGTGTGTGAGAAGATGGTCCCGATGGCAGAAAAGCTGCTTCAGCAAGCGCGGCAAAAGGGGGAGATCCAGTTTGATGACTTGCAGACAACAGCAAGGTTTTGCGTCTACGGTCAACTCGGCATCCTGCTTGCAGATGATCTGGAACAGGAAGAGAAAGCAAAGCGGATTCGTGCGTTTCTACTCGATGCTTTACATTTGTAAACCGGTTTTAAACGGGATAATTATACGAGCAATCGAGGTAACCAGAAATGAAGATTGCAATTCTCTCCGATACCCACGGCTTGCTGCGGCCCGAGGTGGTGGAGCGGTTAAAAGACGCCGATGCGATCCTGCATGGCGGGGATATCAATAAACAGAGCGTTGTGGATGAACTGCGGCAGTATGCACCGCGCTGTATGTGGTGCGCGGCAACAACGATAAGGAATGGGCAGAGGAGATTCCGCATGACCTTATGGTTACGCTGGACAGCGTTACGTTTTACATGGTTCACAATAAAAAGGAGGTCCCGGCAGATATTTCCGGTGTGGACGTGGTGGTGTTCGGACATTCTCACAAGTACGTGCAGGAGGAAAAGGACGGGGCATGGTGGCTCAATCCCGGGTCTTGCGGTCCACGGCAGTTCTATCAGGAAATCACCATGATGATGGCAGAAGTCACGGATGGACAGATTCGGGTGGAGAAAATTGACATCCCGCACGAGTTGAAGTGATGGAGCTGGGACTGACTTTCCCGCTGCAGCGATTCCTGAAAATAAAAGCGCCGGACTACGGCACACAGCCGGACCGGCGCTTTTGCTGGGATTTGCATGTGATAGAGCTGCGGGGCAGAAAATGCCTGCTGGCTGTCCAGTGCCATAGCAGGTACACGTTCGTCCGCTATAATGTAACACCGCTTCAGTGGGGGGATTTGCCCGGACTGTTCCAGATTGGGCTGACAGACAGCTTGACCGCGGCCGGATTCCCTGCGGCGAAAATAGAAGCATACTGCAAGCGGGCGGGAGAACGGTACGTCACCCGCACACATGGCCGACGGGAGGTGGCATTCCTCAACCGGGCATGGGAAGATGTGCTGGCAGTCGATCTATGTCTGGATACCAATAGCCATGCGCAATCCTTGCTGGATCATGCCGTCAACACCCGCCCTAGCCGATGTGTGGGATTCGAGGGACTGGGGATAGGAGTGGAGCGAATTACTGAAATATTATGATAGTTGATTTCAATATATGCAAGGGTTTGAACTATTGGAAAGCGCCACGATCGATAGCTTCCTGCCATGTCACTCTTGATTTTATTTATGTTCATCCCTAACTTGTTCTGCATCTTCACGTGTAATGCAATAATACTGTAGAACGCGGAGAACATTAGCATTATCTGTCTGACGCTCAATATTACTAAAATCATTACGTTCAATGATAGGTCTAATGACTCGCATTTCCTTTTCGGTCAATGAATTGAAGTCTTTCCACCACTTTTCTGTCATGCCGATTCCTTCAAAGTAAAAGCGGTAGATAATCATAGCTTCGGGCATATAAAGAAGTTTATAGAATTCTTCCTCATTTGATCCAAATGCCTTGCAGAAAAAATCATGCCCTTTTCCTACTTTACCTTTGGTGGAGTTAAGTATTGCCTGAATTGTCCTGATGAATTTTCTGTTCCAATACTTTCCAACATAGTCGCGGTTGCTGAAATAGTCAGGATCCTCAATCGGATGATATTTCATCGGGAATGAATAAATACTAGCATTCAGTTCTTCGCATAACTCAACATTTAGCTTAAGACGCCAATATAATTCAACAGGTTTATCGTCAAAATTGTATAAGATATAGTTCGAAAGATTAGTATGACCATGCCTAACGGCTGTGCGCACAGCTTTTTCGTACTCCTTACGAAGTGACCAGTGATCAAAGGCAATTCTAACTGGTCGAATTGGGATTTCCGCAAGTTTTGCCATGTTCTCATCTGTTATCAATCTGGAATCGATACCTTGATTGAAATCAACATACCTGCGCTTGGGACGATTGGCATAGAACTCTTCGAAATATGGCTTAAGAGTTTCGTAAGTTTCAAAAATTGCTGCTTTGGTGGCAGTATGTTCTTCAAGTAGATGTTTTTCTTTCAGTAAATCATAGACTTCTTGCATTTTAGCAGCGCCATTTTTTTCAATCAGTTTTTTATACTGTTTCACACAAGATTTAATATATCCCCGATCATTTTGTCCTGTACGAAGATTTTGTATTGCAATTTCAAAATGGTTTGGAGCAACATAGGTCGAATTAGCAGAAAAGCCGGCACGCTTAATATCTTCAATAATGTCGTTGAACCTGCAAGAAGCCAGCACATTATTATCCAAAAGAAGTAGGTTTCTTTTTGCGCCATAGCGAGCTTCTGCAATATGAACCTGTTCGGATACCGGGAGATACTCCTTGTATACCGGTTCTAGCTTTGGAACCGCACAGAAAGGGCATGCGTTTGTGCAGCCGCGTGTCATATATGCATAATAGGCATTTGATGCAGGATACTGATAATCGATTTCCTCCAAGATTGAATAGTCAAGGGGCAGTGTATCAATGATCATGTTATTATCTGGGTCAAGCTGACCGGGGATATCTAATGTTCCGCGATGAGGTTTAATCCCTGTGGCAGCTTCAACTCGATCGGCGAGAATCGTCGCCATAACGCCACCAACCATCACGCCTTCCGGAGTTTTGCATAATTGCTTTACAAAGTTAATTGTATTAATTGTAATATCCCAATAGAATGTAAACAATGTTGTTACGCCAACACGATCATACTTTCGAAACTGTGGTTTGAAGTAATCTTTCCGATAGAAAAATTGACGATAGTACCGGAAGAGATCCTTAATAATGGGATTCGTATCATGACCAGGAACATCGTCCAGAATCTCTATCGATCCTTTTCTTAGATATTTACAGATTTGAGGCTTATACTGTTCCCAAAATACGCTGTTATCGTTGGCATATAACTGTGTCTTAAGCATCTCATAGGTATCACTTAAAACCAGATCCCTTAAATTTCCCTTAAAAAAGCTGACATGATCACCGAGGTTCTTATAGTATGTTGATAGCTTCATTAGTCCCATAGGAGGGTACTTGTTGCTGTAATTGGGTTCAACCAATAATATTTGACGGTTCATTTGCTTAGTTCTTCCTGAATTTTATTTATCACCATATTAGCGGTGTCCATGGGCAAAATTGCTCTCAAAATAGAGTAGATTCGACTGATAGTTTTCTGCTCTTTCTTACTGAATTTTGAAAGCTTTTGCGACATATATTCTTGTCCCTTCGTTGCTTCTTTCAAAGGTTTCAATTTGGCCGGAGTAGACTTGACAGGATACTTATCCCGCAAAGCCTGATAGACTCTGGAGAGGACCTCATCATCTTTTCCCTTTTGGTCACGCATAGTAATTTGCTTTGTCGCTTTTTCTGCGGCCTTCTCTTGACTTTCTAGCTTTGTTTCGTGTGCCTGCTTGTCATCAGCATTCAAGAACCCACCTGTAGTAACTTTCTGCTGATAATCAGACTGGCTTGTTTGAAACTCTTGCTGCTTCTGAAGTGCTTTCTTGTAGTCATTTGCATAGTGGTATATAGTCTTAAATCTGTCGTAAAACAGCGGGTGCAGCAATCGTTCGAACTCACGGCAAGTGTCATTCAGATTGAAATAATCCCGTCGTGCATTGGGAATAAGATCTTCATCAATGGCAAATACTTCACCAACAAAATACAGGCAGCCTCTAGTTTCGAAATAGAAATCATGCGCAGAAAACGTGTTTTCGTTGCCAATCTGTATGTTTGATTTTCGGAGTCGGATTCCACGCATTGGATTAATAGAAGGAATCTGCTTTTCAAACTTACTTATACCATACCACATCCATGCCAACGGTTTGTCACTGTTTTCTGGGAAAATTTTAAATGCAATGTCGACGATTTCGTCATAAGCTTTCTTCTGTCCGTTTGATGTTGGTTCATACAGTTTTGTAGTATAAGGTTTAAAAATTCTCTCGCCGCATACAAACACTTGATATTCATCGATAGTGAATCCATGTTCGCTTGCAAAATCTGCAATTTTAGATTTAAAAATGAAACCTGTAGCATAAGGGATGGGAGCAACAGAACGCAGATAGTTCATTACTTTATCTTTTTGTAGAAGTTCTTCAGATGTTTTTTCTACTCCAATAAGCTCTACTTTAAAGAAATGGGTATCTTCATCATATTCTTTTTGCGAGAACTCAGTAACCATATCAACCAGTTCCGCGGCAGAGGGGTTTTGGGTTTTATCAACCAATATTTCCCTTACTCGTTTAGCATCCCATTTACAAATGGATAGAACCGCTTCACCAGGGGCAGAACAAGAGAATATCAGTGTTTCACAAGAGGAGATTCCCCCCAAACGTCCGATGCCTCGAAAGCCTTTGTCTTCACCACGATCCTTTGTGGAATCAGCGATGCTGCTCATAATCTTGACAAACTGTTCATAAGGAATACCAGCGGCATTATCCATCACACTGATATAACGTTTTCTTGCATTAATGTCAATATCAATTTTTGCTTCATCCCGTGTGATGATGCCGTCCCGAACAGCCCTATCAATGGAGTCGGCAGAATTCTGTATGTATTCGCGATAAATAATTCGCAAATCCTCATACATAGCGGTTGTCAAATTTTCAATTACGTTTTTTCCGATAAAAGCCATATTCAATCCGCCTTACTTTGATTTAAATTGTTTATATATTGGCTTCGGGAACTTTACATTAAGAAGTGATCTAAATACAGGATTTTGAATAATATATTCACCCTGCTTAAGTCTAGACATCATGCTTTTATATACTGAAGGGATAAAACTATAATCCTTCTTGGCAATTTCAATTGCATTCGTTCTACCAAAAGCAAAGGTAGAACAATTGCCTGTCACACGAGTATGAATGTTGCTCTTGAACTGCTCAGCAGCAAACAGAATAATACCCAAGGAGCGGCCGCGCTCTGCCACATCCAACACTTGGCGGAGGATTGGAGAGCTTTTGGGGGTATCGGTGGAGGCATACTTATTCAATTCGTCAATAAAAATGACAATTTTAGAGGGGGGTGTATATTCATCATCTGCACTATACTGGCCAAGTTGAAGGTTATAAATTGCCCTGATAGCATCCCCAAAGACAAAGCCTTGCATATCGTCGTTTAACTTTGCAATATCGATGACATGAACCTCGTTTTTTTTGATTCGCCGGAGCGCATCACTGATTCGGACATCGTGACTATCGTCGTGAATATTACTGAACATATTGTTGCGATAAATTGATTTCTTGACAATACGCTCAAATTTTCGCCAACTCTGCACCGTAATTTCTTTATCGCCGGTTGTGCCAGCAGTTCCACAATTATGGACTTCGTTCAAAAATTCTTGCCAATCATTTAACTTGCCGAAATCACCGCGATTGGAGATAATATAGCTGAGAATTGAATCCATAGTCTGCGCTGGGTCATCGATACTGGCAAACATCAAATCCAAATTATCTTTATCTTGTCGATACTCATATTTGTACATATGGGCTCTACCGTGTGAAATGTTATACTCGACAGCATCGGGATCTAAATATGTGTTCCAAACTCGGTTGTCAGAATAAGGATAATAATAGTGGACATTTTGAAACGGAGTCATAGACATGTCCAGCTCTCTGTAAAGAGACAATGTTTCTTTCTTTTCCGCTTCACTCTCGAATTCGTTTAACTCATCGATAGCAAGAAGGTCTCTTCCTTTAACATTGAAGATGACAAATGCGACATCCTCATCTTCGTCGTCGTTTTCAGCCGCAATACACTTATCTTGGATTCCCTTCATAAGAAACATAGCGTAGGATGTCTTTGCTGCCAGCCCAGAAATGCCTGAAATATTAAGGTGAGCTCCCTCAGGGCCAATTAGAAAGCGAGCATCCATATTAACACGCAATTTAACCCGTTCTTCCTCAGCAGCACCTTGATACATTTTCAAATACCCACAAGGTATGGGATGCTTGATTTGTGATAAACCAAGTGCCTCAGCAACTTCACAGCTCTCCGCCATACGCACAGCTTTCCCGTTAAGCACAGGAATATATAAGTTCCCTGTGTTACCAACAATACGAGCCTTTACATAATTCATTCCAATTCGATGGGTAATAGGGGTAGTGTCCACATTACCAAAATCACTAGAAATATAATCAGAAATGAAATTTGCAGTATCAGTAATGTGAGATATTTCTTCGACTACACCATAGGTAACGCTATCATTAATATGATCTACTTTTACCACATCAAATGGATTGAGGATCATTTCTGGCTTTGTCCAGAAATAAAACTCTTCCATCGTGGAAGGGTTCTTTTCAGTTGCTAAAACTTTACCAATAATTCTTCCCATATTCGCTTTTACCTCATTCGATTTCAAAAAAGATTCAAGAACATGCTCTCACCGAGGTACTTACTCTTTACATAGCTTTCTGTAACAAACACGGGGTAAATGTGATTTGCCCATCGTTTGTCGGCACCATAGCAGACGGGATTTCGTTCATTTATGATGCTGGCGGTAATAATATCAACCTCCTCGGAATCGAGACCGTATTTTCGCTGTTCTTCTGTGACTAAGATTTTTTCAATTTTTAAAATGCCATCAAACGCATTGTTGGTATACCATTGATCACGAATTCTAACAAACCAGACTGCAAATTCCATATCGCCAATTCGGGGGGATGAATACATATTAACAGGCGTGCGGTGGTACAGCGGTAACTGTGCAATTAAGTTAGAATTATTACGCCCGTTTTTATCCACACAATTTTCGGGGTTAAATGACTTGGAGACACCGACAACAAACTGATAGTTGTTGCGAAAACGAGCTAGTTCAGACTGGTCAGTTATTCCGTGCACCTGATATTCCAACGAACCGTCCTTCAAAAGATATTTATCCGGAAGGAGGAATCCTTTGCGTACCAGTTCGGACACCATGAACTTCTCTCGTTCAACCATATAATCTTGAATCGAAGCGATACCTTTATTTTCTATTTTATCGCCTGTCTCTACTTTTGTTGAATAGGTTAATATTTTTTCAAAGGAAACATTTTTTGCCTTTAAATCTGCCTTATTATTAATTTTTCGTTTCAGATGTTCGAAAGCTAATGTATCGTCATCCCAATCGCTATTTTTTGCAACCTTAGGCAAGGATATTACTAGGTGGCGTTCAAACATCGAAGTACCCTTGTCATATAAAGGCATCATTTCTTTATTGACTCTTGTGCAGCAACCAACGCCAACCTGACCAGCAATAATTGGATATACTTGGTTGCGAAATGCCATGTCATCGACTTTATAAGTTTTTCTGGATCCATCTAAAAAATAAGCAAAAAGAGGTGGATCGGGGAGAATCTGTTTGGATTTTCTTTCTAGAGGGACAGGTTTATCATGATGTTCAGTTTCACCATATTGCTTCCACGTGATTCTATGGCGGTGATCATCATAGTCAAAGCGAGGAACTTCGATGCCATCGAAACAATATTTATACGTTTTAAAGCTTTTTCCCTTTGTTTCTTTTGCAATTTCATCAAGTACAGTGCTCATAACTCGTGCTCCAATCCGCGCTCTGTTACGAAGTCACAGATATCGCCAATATTACAGTTGAAATAGGTTGCAATGCGTAGAAGTGTGGATAACGAAACTTCATCATCGCGCTTCATTTTTGTAAGCGTATTAGGGGAAAGTTGCACTGCTCTTCGAAAATCAGCCTGACTCATTTTGCGGTCAATCAAGAGTTTCCATAATGGTGCATAGGAAACTTTCATATATACACATCCCCCTCAAATGAAACTATATCCTGATTATACCATTTCCGACAATATTGTCAATGAAACTGTTGTAATCATGCGAAAAACTATGGACTTAGACATGAATATATTAAAAAGATAATTCCCTCTATTTGTGGCATGACCAAAAGGTGAATGACAGGAGGCATGAAGATATACAAGTTGTGAAAAAAGGGCAACATCTAAACTGCCTTTATGCTGTGATATGCATAAGCATTGCACTACCGTGTCGCTCCATCACCTTCCGTATCGTTCAAAAAGATGAAAATCCTTCATCTTTACACCACTGCCGGAGCGCACTATAATACAATTGAACCATGTCAGAGTAATTTTGTCAGAGTAAACCGCCCAGGGGGAAGTATGCCTGCCCGGGTTGTACAGATATTCGAAAACCGATCAATTACAAAGTAAGGACATATGATTGCAAGATAAGGCGGTCGTATGTCTTTTCGTTTTTGCAGAGACATAAGAATCGTCGTTGCCAAAAACTGCGTAATCGTTAAACCATGTATGCGTACAGTGGTTGAGAATTTCTCAACTGTTCGGCTTTTCGTTTGGATGCTATACTACGTATGTCTTAGGTCAAAGTTATGTGTTGTCAAAGTAATCCGCCCAGGGAGGAGTCTGCCCCCTGAGCCGTAACCAATCACTGGATGAAAAGACGCTGGAAGGAAGGACATGAAATTGCTGCGGCAGTTTTGTGTCCTTTTGTGCAATCGGAAGGAGAAAATCATGCAAATTAGAAAACCATGCGAAAACAAAGGACCATTCTGCACCAAGATGATTTGGAAAATTAAAGTGAGCTTCCGTGCCACAAGCGGCTCCAGTCTGCGCCAAAACAGGGGACGCTAGGAAGCAAGACCCGGCACCGCATGCGCTCATTTGCGCAGCACAGCCAAAAAGAACTGTCCCGACCAACTGCTCATCCGCAGGGTCGTCGGAGAAAGGGGAAAAACCTGTTGTACCTATCTAAATCTTTTCGGGCGTTCCGCACAGCCGGTGCGGACGTCAAGAGGGGCTGGCGCATCCTCGGCCGTGTATGGCAACACGGTTTTACCCATGCATCTGCCGGCTGGCCTGCCAACAGCCGGTACACGGCGCACGCACGAAGTGCGGCCGGTATTTTGCCGGTTTTGCGCCTGCCGCGCACCTTGGGTGCAGCCGCGTATGCGGCGCCTGCGGCAATGATTGCTAAACCAATTTACAACAGAGACAGATGCCAGAGCCTGCCGGATTCGCTGCTCCTGCGTGCATAAAACCCTGATGTTCAGTCGGAAAAGCCGGTAAAACAGCGAGTAGGGTAGGGATTCGTCCGACCGTGCGGGGAAACCGGGCAGAAACGGCCTGCGTTTGCAGACGGGTGAGCTGCGTCTGTCTCCCAGATGAAAGGAGAGTACCATGTCCACATATCACATCTATCAAAACCTGCTCGCGCAGGTAGAGCGCGTGTTCCGGCACAGCCGACAGGGCAGCATCCAGACGCGCCGCAGGTACAAAGAGGCGGTCTGCCGCTTCTGCTATTTTCTCGCAGAAGTCTATCATTTGGAGCGACTGGCAAACATCGCGCCCAAACATATTTTCGCCTATGCAGAGTTCCTGAAGGAGAGCGGCAAAGCAGCCTCGACCATCAAGACCGATCTGGCGGCGATCCGCTTTTTCCACGATCAGATGCCGCAGGTCAAACATCACGCGCTGCCGGACAACAGCATGCTTAATCTGGAACGCCGCAGCTTCGGCAAGGTCGACCGCACCTGGAGTGAGCGGGAGTTCAACCGCATGATCGGCAAAGCATGGGGCGAGGGGCGTGAGGACTATGCAGCGGCGCTGTGCCTTGCGCGGTACTGCGGCCTGCGCATCCATGAAGTGTTCCGGCTGGACACGGCGGCAGCCGAACGCGCGCTGAAAGCCGGTTCGCTGACCGTAAAAGGCAAAGGCGGCAAGGTGCGCACCGTGCCGCTTACAGAAACGCCGCGCATTGAGCTTACGAAAATGCTGGCGCAGACACAGCGCGGGCACAAGCTGTTTGTGCCGGACGATATGCCGACCGACCGCGCGATCAACAACTTCCAGTGCTTCATCTACCGTTACCGCAACGAGGTGCAGGACGCGGATTCGCACCGGACGATAACCTGTCACGGCCTGCGGCATACATACGCGGTCGAGCAGTATCTTGCGTGCCGGAAGCAGGGGATGGATGAGCATGCGGCCTGCCGTCGTGTGTCCAGGCTGCTCGGACATGAACGCGAGGACGTGACGCGCATCTATCTGGCGTCGCTCCGGAAGGGAGGCGAGGGCAATGGCTGACAAGCGTTACACCAGCTTTGACGAACTGCCGCTGACGCTGACCGTCCCCGAAGTGGCGGAGGTGCTCGACATTGGCCGCAACACCGCATACGAGATCGTGCGGTCCGGCGACCTGCCCAGCCGCCGTATCGGTAAGCGCGGCCAGATTCGCGTGCTCAAATACGATCTGGAGCGGTATATGAAAGGCGAGATGTAAATAAACAAGGCGTGTGCCCAAACGGCACACGCCTTATCATTGTATTTCCTGCTCTAAGTCATCAAACAATTCGCTGTCGAAAAAATCTCGTATGCTGATTTCCAAGCCGTCACATATTTTCTTGATGGAAACAACCCCCGGATTTTTACTTTTCTCATTCAGCATACTATAAACAGTAGACGGTGGGATCCCTGAAACCGTAGCCAAGGCGTTCACCGCAATATTCCTTTCTGCACACAGGTCAAGAATGCGCTTTGCAACAGCTTCTTTGATATTCAACTCGCATTCCCTCCCTGCAATTTATCGTATGTTCATTTTAATAAAACTTGCGATAAATCGTATGGGATATATCGTAAAATTGCTCGATCTGATGTATAATATACGATATATCCCATAAGGAGGGGTTTGGATGATTGCCTGCACCTTTTTTGGCCATCGGGACTGCCCGGACAGCATTCGTCCCAAACTACGCAGCGTGCTGATAGCTCTGATCGAAAATCAGCAAGTAGACACTTTCTATGTCGGTCGGCAGGGATCTTTTGACGCACTTGTTTACGCCGCGCTGCGCGAATTGGCAGCGGAATATCCACATATCCGCTATACCGCGGTGCTGGAACGCCTGTCCGGAAAAAGTATAGATGATTTTACTGAGACGTTGTTTCCTGAGGTGATGGAAAATGTCCCGCCTCGCTTTGCCATCGACCGCAGAAACAACTGGATGCTTCAGCAGGCAGATTTTGTTGTGGTGTATGTCACGCATACTTGGGGCGGCGCCGCAAAGTTTGCCGGGAAAGCAGAAAAACAAGGAAAAATTGTCATTAACCTTGCGGATTGAAAATGCTATCCCAACACAAATCAAAAAACAGCCTCCCGAAAATAACTTCGGGAGGCTGTTTGCAGTGCAGCAATGCTATCTGCGATACCCGCTGTGCTCTTTATCGTAGCCATATCTTCCATATCTGAGATAATCCTCGAATATAGCGTCTACATCTATGTTGCAGTGCCGGGCGAGAAAGTATATGTGCTTACAGGGTGCTCCGCCGTGCTGATTTTTACTAAAATCAGGACAAGTACAAGAGCGGAGCGAGGTTTTGTAACGTCCGGATGTGCCGATGATCTCATAGGTCTGATCGGGAGACAGTTTAAGACGGATATCTTCGGATCTGGAGCGAAGATAGCGCATATACTGCCCATCATCCCGATGAACACAGCTTGACCACGGCGCAAATGTATCGGGATAATACATTATAATACGCGGAACGGTATTGGTTGAGGCAGCGGGCATTGGTTCGTCGGTGCTTACGTCCGGCGACGGTTCCTCATCTTCCTGCGGTGATAAGTCGGTAAATGGTTCAGACTGGCTTCGTTGTTGATAAATATAAATGTGACAGATAACAAGTGCCAGCAGACAAACGAACGGTGGTACGATGACATATATCGCACGTAAGATTTGCATCAGGTGCATGGGAATTCCTCCTTCCTGATGGGATTGGTTGGTGTCATTCCGCCCTTTGCCGCTTCCTCTCCCGGCTCCCTTTGCGCAGACTCTGCGCGACGGCCTCGATCGTCTGCTCATGCGTGGTGTCGAGCAGATGGGTATAGATCATGGACGTTGTCGCGACCGTGCTGTGCCCGAGCGACTTGCTGATGTTGTAGATTGTCGCGCCCGAGTGGTTGGCGAGCGTTGCAAATGTGTGCCGCAGTCCGTGCAGGGTGAGCTTGGGCAGGCGGTTTTTGCGGATAAATTTGCTGAATACTTCGGTTAAATAGTTCGGCAGATAGGGCTCGCCATCCGGCCAGGTCAGCACATAGCCGGTGTCATGATAGTCCGCGCCGTAAAACAGCCGGTTTTCGCGCTGCCGCCTGCGTTCGGCGCGCAGCACACGGATCACCTCGTCCGGCATGTGCAGCAAACGGGTCGAGGAACGGTTTTTGGTGTCCTTCTCAATCACCTGCGACCCGGCCATTGTGCGGGCGCGGTGGATGCATAGCGTTTTGCCCTGGAAATCAACATCCTTCCAGCGCAGGCGGCACATTTCCTCGCGGCGCAGGCCGAGATAGCCCGCCAGATAAACGACCGGCTCCAAGCGGGTGCCTTTGACGGCATCCAGCAGCCGGAGCAGGGATTCAACGTCATAAAAGTGCGGCTCGGGGCGCTTGAACTTGGGCGGCTCCACGCGGTCGGTTGGGTTGCGGGCAAGCACATCCTGCATGACCGCGATCCGCAGCGCGTTGCGCAGCAGGTCGTGGTGCTTGCGCGCGGTGTTGGGGGACAGACCGCAGTCGTTGCACAGATAGGCATAATACTGCTGGATGCGCTGCGGGGACAGCGATTGCAGCGGGATATCCCCAAGCTGTGGAATGATGTGGTTCACGATCATCTGGCTGTACCCGTGGACCGTTGTCGCGGCGCGGTTGGGCCGCACGACAGCGTCCATCCAGTAGTTCAGCCACTGGGCGACCGTGGTGTCGTTCGGCTGAGTGAGCGCGCCGAAGTCGCGCTGCACCTCGTGCAGCCGCAGCGCTTTGCGGGCATCGGACAGGCGGGCAAAGGTGCGGGTCTTTTTGATCTGGCGTCCGCGCGCGTCGCGCCCGAATTCCAGATTGACATAGTATTTCTTTTTCTCGTCGTCATACGAGATGTTGCGCTCGACGCGCGTGCGGGACATTTGTGCTCACCGTCCTTCCTTTGATAAAGTGAGCGGCGCAGCGGTGCACGAGCTGCGCCGGAAGAACGGATACCGGTATCTGTTGCGGGCGGCTCCGGTTTGCGGATTTTTGCTTTTGGAGTACCCTGCTTATAGTGTATCATAAGTTCAAAACCGTAATCTACCGGAATATCTACCGAAATTTTTAAAACGCATTTTTCGTTGCAAAAACCGGATAAAAATAAAAGATACCACCCGTTATCGGGTGGTATCGGTTGGGAAATTGGTGGAGCACAGCACGAGGCAGACAAACACCATACGGTAATCCGGCGTCAATCTCCTGTAATGTTATTGTTCGGTCATCACCGGAATAATTGAACGTCAATACGACCTTATCGTCGTAGACAAACACCGAATTGACGAATGTTTTGATCAGACGTTTTTTGCAGGCTTGATCGTCATAATCCATATTGGTAAAGCTGTGCAGGAAAAACAGGATATGTTTCTTGGTCAGTCCCAAACCTTCTTTTAGTCTTGCCGCAGCCAGCGCAGCTTCCAGTTCGCATTTCTGCTCATCCAATTCATCCATTCGCTGTTTTATACTGCTGTTATAAATGCCTGCCTCCATTGCCTTGATCAGATTATCCATAGACTGGTTTACGTCATCCAATGCTGTATGTAGCGACTGCGTATACGAATTATCTGCATTTTGCTGCAGGTAATACTGATATGTTTGTTCTGCGATAAACGCAAGTATCTCATCATCCCGCAGCAATGCAATGGTATGATCCAGCACGAGGCCCTCGATCCACTCCTTGCGAACAGGCTGTTTGCTACACAGCTTTTTACGCCGCGCCGTGCAATAATAGTAATGGTGTTTTACACCGGATCGACCTGTACCTGAGACGCCAACCATCATAGCGCCCACTTCCCGCAAAACAGCTTATCTGTCAGCAGATAATCCGCCGCGCTCCATTTATGTGCCGGTGCGCGCTTGTTATATTTCAGCATCTCCTGCACTTTGTCAAACGTCTCTTTATCAATGATTGGAGGAATTGCGTTTTCAATACGTATTTCATCCTTGTATGTATAAATACCGATATACTTTTCATTTTTCAGCATGGTACGGAGACTGTTATGGGTGAATGGTCTGCCGCGCAGCGTCCGTTTCCCCTGGATGTTGAGGAAGTCAACGATTTCCGCCATTGTCCAGCCTTTGCTATATAACTCAAACACCTTTTGCACCGTAGGCGCATTTTCCGGGTCGATCTGAAACCTTTTGTCCGGCCCGGTAATGTAGCCGAGCGGTCGGTTCCCACCTGTGCTCTGTGCTTTGGCTGCGCTGCGCCGCTGTCCGCGACGAATATTTTGAGATAGCTGCTCCGAGTAGTAGGCGGCCATCCCCTCGATCACACTTTCCAAAATAATTCCTTCCGGCGTGTCGGGAATCATTTCGGCAATATAAAATATCTTTATGCCATTTTTCTTCAAATGGTATTTGTTCAGCGCGATCTCTTCTTTATTGCGCCCGATACGGTCGGTTTTCCAGACGATCAATGCATCAAACATATGTTTCGACGCATCTGCCAGCATGCATTGAAACTGTTCACGGTTATCATTTCGTCCTGTTTGCGCACGATCAATATATTCATGAATGATTGTCAAACCATGCTCCAACGCATAACGTTTTGCCTCGGCGAGTTGTCCTTCAATGGACTGCTCGCCTTGCTTATGGCTGGAATAACGGGCATAAACAACGGCATTCATCAGAACTTCACATCCTTTGCCGGTTCCAAGTCTAACGCCATGCGAGCGATGGCACGATCCCTCTTTGACGCTCGGTCATAGGCGCGGGCCACTTCGTATGCTTCTACAGAGATCTGCTTGGGGTGATACGCCATATCACCGGTCCATACTTCCAGCGGCACATTCAACGTATCCGAAAGCAGTAGTGCGGTGCGCAGCGGCGCATCCTTCATCTGTCGAAAAATAATGGTTCGGATCTGCTTATCCGTCAGTCCGGTCACACGCACCAACCCCGGAATGTCCAGCCCCATGCGCGCTGTCACATCAATAAAGATCTTGTAAAACGGCGGATGGTCGCTATCACACAAGGAGTTAAACGCGGCTTCTTCCGCCGAATCTCCCAACAGATAATCCGTAGAAACATTCAGTTTTTGTGCAAACGACTGGACAAGCGTGATTTTGGGCGCACGCTGCCCTGTCTCGTATCGGCTCAGCACCTGTTTGGAAGTGCCAAGCAGCTGTGCAAACTCGTCTTGCGACATATTCCGTTCTTTTCTGATCTCGCGCAAGCGGTCACCAAACGAAACATACTCCAGATCTATACGCGGAATATTATTGTAATCCACTTTGGGAGTACGCACCTTTTATCACCTCTTTTTCTGCCTATATTCATATTAAAGCACATTATGTCAACAAAATCAAGTTCATTTGTGTTATGATACAAAAGCATAACCAAACGGTTGACAAATGTGATAAACGACCTTATACTTTATTCATATTCGACACTATTCGGTGCTGAGTTTCCATTTTACGGTTTCATATCACCATATAGATGACGCGAGGAGGTGATTCTATTGTAACAAGATTTCATTTGGACGAAATACGACACGCCGACATCCAATTCTTATGCGCTGATTTTATGAATGCAGCGATCAAATTTTATCAATCTCCTATACATCAGGCGGCATTTGAACAATGGTGTCGGGCGCAGAAAGGAGATGAAAACAATGAATAGCGAACTTGTGCGTAAATTGCGCGAACAATATCCTAATCACATCCCCCTCGATGTTGCAGCGCCTCTGCTCGGTGTTTCCCAGCGGCAGCTTTCCAAGTTGATCGCCGCAGGCCGAGAGCCGTTTTCCTTGATAGGGGCAAATATCGGCATCCAGCAACGATACGTTAGAGTGTATACGGAGAGATTGATCGCGTACCTGAATGGTGAACTGTTTTAACCGATGATTGGAACAACACAGAAGGAGGTGATTGTCTTCTGGGAACGCTAACAAATCATCCTGTACAGAGAAAATGCATCTTATTTTTTGTAAGATTCATTTTTTCTGTACAGGAACCGGAATAGACTTCTTTCATTGAAGCAATTTTCTCGCAAGCAAATCAAAGCTTTTCAATACATACCATACCGCAAAGTAAGGCGGTAATTTACCCGAAAGTGCACCTTTTCCTCAAAAAATGTAAACCGCCCGAAAGGTGCACTTTTGGAACTTTGCAATTCCGGACGGTAATTGCAAAAAGACTTTGGTTTTATAAGGAAACGCCCGTTAAACGCGGATATACATCCCCGAAATCACAGTGCTCTACCGTGGTGCGGTTCCTCTTTACCGGTCCGTTTGCTGTACAACCGGGGCGGTACTGTTCCAATGTATCACGAACAAAAACGCAAGAAAGGAGGAGAGGCAAATGACCGATCCCACAAGGGCGGCATACGAGTCCGCCCTGCATAAACTGAATGAACTATCCGGACGGCTTGCAATCGGCAGGGAGAATGATGATTACCTGCACCGTCTCGCGAACGCCGCACAAAATGTTGCCATTGCCGCACGCGAGGTCTATGCAGAAGCCCGCGAAAAAGATCTCCTGTGCAGCAGGAAATCTTTTTCGCGGGCATGGGCAGGAGAAAGTATGGCACGGAGCAAACACGCCTCCCTGCCGGACGGGTACGCGCTGGAAGCGAGGGAAGATGGTTCGGTGGTGATCCGGCTGCCGCTGCGGCTGTCCAAGCGAAGCCACGACAGTGCCTTCGTGTGTGAACCACTCGATACCCTGCTGGCCCGCCACGCATCCGCCCTGCCCAGATTCCGGGCGTGTACGATAGAATTTCGCCATTGCTATGCCGCGTCGCATCAGCCCGCCGATGTGCGGGACCATGATAATCTGGAAACGCGCGCGGTCCTCAACGTCATTGAGCGGTACCTGCTCACCAGTGACAGCGGCATCTACTGCTCCAATGTCCAGACGAGCTGCTGGGGCGACAGGGATCAGACCGTGATCTGCATCCGGCCCGGCAAGATCCCGGTCTTTGAGGAGGCAGGAGAGCATGCGGATTTTTAGAAAAAGCGCAGCATGGATCCTGCTGCAAACCGGCGTCATCTTCGGGCAGCTGCCGTATCACGCTTTAAAATTAGTGATCCGTAACTACGAACTCATGCAGGATGCGTTTCAAAAGCTGTGCCGCGCAGGATATCTGGAAGTTGTCAAAGCGACGGGGCATAAGAGTTTCTTCGTCACGGATGCCGGATTTGAAGCCTATTGCCGGATGCTGCATAAAGAGGGGCATACACCAAACAGGACAAAACCGGCGGGCACCCGCAGCCTTCCGAAAGCCATCCGGCTCAGCCGGATCAACGAAGCGAGGCTGTTCTTCGTCCTGCTTTGCGGGCGCAAGTACCGGACGTCCTTGCAGATCAAGCGCGAACAAGAGCGGCAGGTCGTCCGCAGCGCGGACAGTCTGAAATACTCCCGGTTTGTCGGCTGCACCTATGATGAAGAACGTTTTCTCCATCCGGTGTATCACTTCGGGAACGGCAACCAGCGGCTCAATCCCAACGGCGAGAAAAATGCGGCCGTGCGGCTGGCCGGGGCGATGATGTCGTTTGAAAAGGTGATCCTCGTCGAAACGCCAGAAACGATTGCAGACATTTTGGAATATTCGCTCTGGGCGCTGAGAAAGGATTCCCGCGCACTCCGGCACATGAAGCTGAACTTCCATATCACATGGGAGGACAACGCAATCCTGCTGCCGCTGGATGGGTCGGCACAGGCCTTTGTGCAGCACTTCGACCGGAAGGACTGGCGCACTAGCATTGCACAGATTGAAGAACAGGAGAAAGCCACGGCAGGCATCACATTATCCCTACTTCAAGGGCAATGGATGGAGCTGCTGGAGTATCTTGCGCGGGAGTCTGACCCAGAATATCCGGTATGCATCATAGCGTGGGATTTTCAGCAGCCGGTGCTGCGTGTGCTGCGAGAGCGGGGTATGCTGCCGGCAAAAGCACAAGTTGGAGTGTGCTTGTTACAAGCGAAATGACAAAGCGGTATGGAATGCTCCGTACCGCTTTGTCATGTATTTACTTTCGCTTGTTGCTGCGACCGACCAGATAGTCCAGCGATACCTGATAATAGTCGGCCAATTTGACTGCCAGATCGAGCGGCAGTACTCGTTCCCCGCGCTCATACTTGGAATAAAGGGATTGATCGCACAAGAGGGTTTCGGCAATCTGCTTTTGCGTTAGGTCAGCATCTTCACGCAAGTCCCGGATTCTGAGATTCATCATCATCACCAAGGCTACTATAACAAAGGACAAATCGTCCTATTGACATTTTGGACAATATGTCCTATTCTGCTGTTATAGGGGTGATTTTATGCCGGACTACAAAGAAATGTATCTGACGCTGTTCCGCGCGACCGAGCGGCGATCAACACGCTGATCGAAGCGCAGCGAAAGTGCGAGGAATTGTATATCAGTGATCCAGCGACAGGGTTGCGGGTGATTTCGCTGCCGGATCACACGGACAATGAGAAGAAATAAATCACCGGCGATTTTACCATACCGGATACATGCTCAAACAACTTGACCGGAAACATTTTGAACCAACGTATATACGTCAGAAAGTACACCTATCATCGCCAAGCTAAAATATGATTTGGTATCAGATGCCGCAAAAATCTCTTACCGCTTCGTCTGTTCGAGCAGCGTTTTGACCTCCGACAGATCCAGGCAGCAAAAGGTGTACAGCTTTTGGATTTGCGGGTCCGGCGCGATCAGATCCGGCACCATAATGGTTATAGCCCCAGCCGCATGGCCTGCGCGCACGCCGTTCGGACTGTCCTCCAACACCACGCAGCGCGAAATTTCCGCCTGCAGTTTGGATGCTGCCAGCAGGAAAATCTCCGGATCGGGCTTGGACCGCGAGACATCCTGACCGCTGACCAGCGCGTAAAAATAGCTGGCGATGCCTGCATATCTGAGGTTGTTTTCGATCATACTCCGCGGACTGGAGCTGGCTACCACACACGGGATATTCTGCGCCCGCAGGTATGCCAGCAGCTCCAGCGCACCTTTCTTCATGGGTACGCCCTGAGCAAACCGCTGATCCCCCAAACGCAGCAGCAGTCGGATCAGCGCTGGAACATCTGCATCCGGATAATATTTTCTGACGTGCTCAGCATAGATTTTGCCTGCCATGCCCCGCCCCTCGGTATAAAAAGAGTCTGGCGGCAGCGGTAAGCCCATCTTTTGGAAACAAACAGGCCACAAGCTGTCCCAAACGCGCTCGGAATCAAATAACAGTCCATCCATATCAAATATTGCGCCTTGCAGCATTTTCACAAGCCTCCACAATTCCATCCTTTATTTTCATTCCGGTCAAAACCATGGCCGGACATATCTGCAGATACATCCGGCCATGAAAATGGGGAAGAGATAGTGTCACTAATCAATAATCAAACTGGCGATAGTAGCGGCGCATATCCAGATCGTGCCCGGTGTTGGCCTCGAAATGCTTGGACAGACGGCCGTTGAGCAGCGCAGTCGAAAGCAGTGGGGAAACCAGCGGCGCGAATTCCTCGTCGATGCCGTCGATCTGGTAGTCCTTGATGTCGACAACGACCAGCTCGTCCGTGTGATCCTTCAGGAAGCGCTCGGCACGGTCGTCAATGCAGCGATACGCGCCGACGCTCTTGACCAGGAATACCGGCATATCTTTTTCGACCAGTTCGAGCGTGCCATGGAAAAACTCGCTGGACTTGACGCTCTTGGTGCGCAGCCACTGCATCTCCTCGAGGATGCACATGGTGAAGAGGTAAACCTCGCCCCACAGCTCGCCTTCACCCAGCCACATCATGTACGGGCTGGTATGGTATTTCTTGGCGATCTCAGCCGCGCGTGCGTCGAACCGGGTCTGGGCAGCTACCAGACCGTCCGCCAGATGCGCCTTCAGCTGTGCAGCGAAATCGTCGAAGCGCGGGAAGTCGCCGTTGTTTGCCAGCAGACCATAGAACACGCCGAACATGTTCAGGTATTCATACTCCACGCCTTTGAACACCTTCAGCGGGATACACCAGTTGCTCTGGCTGCCCAGCGGACTCTTGGGGTCGATCACCATGGACACGACGCGGATCCCGCGCTCCTGCATCCACTTGGCCGCCGCAACGGTCTCCTTGGTGTCGCCGGACTTGGAGCCCATGATGACGATCGAATCCTTGTTCAGCTGGGAATGCCCGGTTAGCACGATTTCAGCCGCGTGCTCGACATATACCGGGATCTTGGTGTACTGCTTGGCGATCTCACCGAAGTGCATCATCATGGCGATCGTGCCGCCGACAGCCACAAAGAAGATGTTGCTGAACCCTTGCTGGCTGATCTCGTCCGCGATCTTCTTTCCATCTGCGATTGCATCGATCTGTGCATTGAGATTGGTGCGATAGTCGACTTCATCAAACTTCAGCATGTTTTTTTACCCCTTTTCTACTTTTGACCAGTTGGTTGATATGTATAGCGGAAATGCCGGAATACCAAAAACAGAAACTCAGCCCAGAATGCCGAACTGCGCGCAAACGATGCCCAGAGCAGCCGTGCCGACGATCAGCCAAACCGCGCTGACCTTTTTCTCAAGCAGCTTGTAATAAGCCCCCATCACGCCCAGACTGAGCAAGCCCGGCATGATACCGTCCAGAATGTCCTGCAACGCGCTGGCGGTTTCGCCGACGCCAATGGTGAGCGGCGTGGATACGACGACCAGCTCGTTTGTCATGCCGCCGACCACCATGACGCCAAGCAGTGCGGCTGCAAACATGAACTTTTCCATCAACCCGGATTTTTGGATCTTCTCGAGGAAATCCGTACCAAGTTCATAGCCCTTGACGGCGCCCAGATAATGCAGCAGGTAGTTCGGCACATTGAATACCAGCAGGAACAGGATCGGCCCCAGAATGTTGCCCTGCATGGCGAGCGAGGTGCCGATGCCGACGGCCAGAATACGCAGCGTGCCGAGGATGATGGAGTCGCCGATGCCGGACAGCGGGCCCATCAGCGCGGATTTGATCGTATTGATGGACGAAGTGTCGAACGCCTCGTTGTTCGCATTCTTTTCCTCCATCGAGGCGATGATACCGCCGATAAAACTGGAAAGCGCGGGCGTGCAGTTGAAGAACTCCATGTGTCGCTGCAGTGCGGCTGCGAGCTTTTCCTTGTCGTCGCCATACAGTTTCTGCAGGATCTTCGCCAGCATAAAGGTGAAGCCCATGTGCATCTGACGTTCATAGTGCCAGGAAAACTCCATTGGGAGAGAACGCCAAAACATGCCGCGGATGTCTTTTTTGGTCAGTTTCTTATCAGAAGTCATCATCGTCCACCTCCACTGTGTCAATCGCCTGTGTCTGCGGCTTGAAGCCGATCGACGTAAAGATAATGATCAGGCCAATGATCGCGATACCAACCATTGGGACGCCAAAATACGCCGACAACACAAAGCCAAGGAAGAAATACGGCACAACGTTTTTGTTCATGATCATGCGTGCCAGCATCGCAAAGCCGAGTGCCGGCAGCAGACCGGTTGCAATGCTCAATCCGTCCGTTACAACTGCAGGGATCAGGTTGAGGAACGCTTCCATTTGGCTGCTTCCGATGGCAAAACCCAAAAACGTCAGCAGGAACAGGATCGAACATGTCAGAATGCCGGTGCACATGTGAATGGCGCAAACCGCTTTGGCATTTCCCTTTGCGGCATACCGGTCGGCCATCTGCGCGAGCAGCGGACGAACCAGGCTGAACATCACGTTATCAACCGCCTGTGCGATCAGTGCGATCGGCATGGCGAGCGTAATGGCAGCTTCCGTCCCCTGACCGGTGCTGATGGCAAAAGCAGTACCCAGTACGCCGCCGACAATTACATTGGGCGGGATATATGCGCCAACAGAAACCGCGCCGAGGAAAAAGAGTTCGAGCGTTGCGCCGATCGTGATACCCGCTTGCAGGTCGCCCAATACCAGGCCGACCAACGGACCCAAAACGATCGGGCGCTGGATCATATTTGTGCCTGTTGCCAGATCACATTTGCCGATAAACGCAATCAAGCCCAGCAGAATTGCTTGTACAGTCATCTTTTTGCCCCTTTCAAATCACTTCCTGCGCCTTGATCTTGGTGTCCGACGGTACCTGACGCAATTCAACCTCTGCACCGGCCTGCAGCATGGAACGAATGTCATCAATATCGCTCTCTGATGCAAAAATGAATTTACTGATGGCTTTTTTATCCTCCGCCTTTCGGGTACCGCCCAGATTGACCGCACGAACCGTCGGGCATCCCTCGACCATGCGCGCAGCGTCATGAATCGTTTCGACAATGATAAACAGCTTATACTTGTCTGTTACGCCGCTGTTAATAGCGGTAATCGCATCATCGATTGACTTGATCACCAGCTTGACCCCGTTCGGCTTGCTGAGTTTGAGCGTCGTTTTCCGGATATCGTCTGTCGGCACGCTGTCATTGGCGATCAGGATGCAATCCGTACCGAGCGCATTGGTCCAAGAGAAAGCCACTTGCCCATGCAGCAGACGATGATCTACGCGCATCAAGTTGATCATTTTACTCCTCCTATTCTCTCAAAAATCCTCATCCTGCACTTCTGACTTTTCATTGCAGAAAAGAATGGTCTCCTGCGCAGAGCGGATCGCCGCGCGTATCATGGTCACACTGTCCATGTCCTGATTGACCTGCAGTTCTAACAGCAGCGCCAGGTTCATGCCGGCAATGACATAGATGCCGGAACGGTCGGTATAGTTCATAAACTCGTTGTTCACGCTGCCGCGAAACACGTCGGTCACAATAATCAGATCCTCTTCCGGTTTTTTTGCATCCACGATTGCCCGCACGCGGTCTTTGATGTCGTTTTTGCCATCACGATACGCGCAGAATGCTTCGAAATTGCTTTGCGGCCCCATGATGAGCTCCAGCGAATCCATGATCCCGGCTGCAAAATTTCCATGCGATGCCAGAACGAAATGCTTCATCTGTACCCCTCCTTTCCTGTTGTCTCCAGCCATGGCGATAAGGTTTTCAGGCTTTTCTGCTCGGCCAGCCATGGCATCTGGTAATATTCCGGCGCGAGCAGTTCTAACGAAAAGTAGCCCGGATAGTCGCTCTGAATAAACACGTCCAGATCTTCGCCCGGATTCCGGTTTCCGTCGCCCCAGGCGAGATGGCCTGTCGGATTCCCGTCGACAAAGTGACAGTGCACGATCTCCGTACCGCATGCGGAAAACCACTGCCTGACTGTTTCGCCTGCGGCTGCCATTGACCCCAGATCCAAATTCAGCTTGAGCCCGTCGGATCCGACTGTATGCAACATTTCTTTTGCTTCGGCCAAGGTGCGGACCAGTGTTGTCTCGCGCGGCAGCAGCGTTTCCATCGCCAGACAGGCACCATGCGAATGCGCATATTCTGCTATCCGGTGCAGCATCTCGGCCGACCGCTTCCATGCCTCTGCGCGCGGTTCGGAGTAAAACCCCCATCCCGAGCTGACAGAAAGCAAATGGCATTCCAATTCCTCCGCCGCGCAGATCGCATTGCAGAAATACCGGTAGGTCCGTTCGATCAGTTCCGGATCTTTGGCTGCCAGATTATACGGCTTGGGGTTGTTCTGTTCGGGGGTCAGGCAGATGATCGTGATCCCGTATTGCCTTGCCAAGTTCCGCACCGCGCGGGTATCCTGCCAGTGCTGTGCATCGAGCAGGAAATGGCTGGCGCAGGTCCAAAGTTCTGCGTGCGTGATCCCATTGCGCTGCAGGCCTGCGAAAAAGTCCGCAAGGGTGTAATAGCGATAATGGCAGTTCATGCCGGCGATGCGGTCAATGGTTACGGATTTCATGGACCTGCTCCTTCCCGATCTGCGAAGCACGGGGGTCGTGGATGATGTAATCGTAAACATACGCAATTTCGCTGATGGGGAATTCCACGCTGTAATGCTCGCTGATTTCGCGGAACGCGCTGCGCACCATCTCGATGAACGGTTTCTGCTCCTGCTCAAAATCCTTTTGATCGATATGGGTTTCGATCGGCGTTTTGGTCACCAGACGTTCGATCAGGCAGCAGATGTGGATGTTCAGCCCGATGATGGTCTGCGCCGAAAACTTGCGGTGCATCATGCGCTGCAGCTGGACAACGCCGATGTTGACCAGATCCAAAATCTTGTCCACGTTCAGGATCGTCAGATGCTGCACGACGTTCTGCAGCGAGAAATTCTTCAGCAGTCGCTGGTTGAACTCCTCGAGCTCGTCCTCCTTCATATAGCGGCTCAGCATCCGGTTGATCCGCTCAATCTCCCGGAAGGAGATGATGTCCTCCATCGGGATGTAGGTCAGCTCTTCCTGTTCCGGATTGGCCGTTCCGGATACGAACAGGATCTCGTACTTGCTTTGCAGCTCTTCCAACCCGCCCAGATGCATCAGGCGCAGATAGTCATAGCCGATGAATTCCACCTCAATCGGACGGGGCAGGCTGTTGTTGAACAGCTCCGCCATCTTCCGGGCAACCGATACGCCCGCTTCGCTGACGAACAGCACCGCTGCGATTTTGCGGCGGCTCTCCGCCAGTTTGTAGGCTGTCACATACTCTTCGCAGGCCGTCTGCAGGATTTCCTGTATCGGCATGTTCTGCAAAATCTTGCAGCCGACATCCAGCGCAAGCCGGGTAGAGACATTGTTGATGATCCCCAAATTCAGGTTGGTCTGCCCGTCGAGCAGCACATGCATATCCTCCAGCGACCCCATGTCGACCAGCAGGATCGCGTCCTTCGGCCCAGGCACATAGTTGATATAGCGCTTGAACCGCGTGGCAATTTCCTGCACAGACCCTTCGATCGGCATATCGATCGCCTCGAACACATAGCTGCCTGTCAGTCGGTTGACCACATTGGCGATGCTGCTGGCTGTGGAATATCCGTGACAAATGATGATGCCGCGAATGGTATCCAGTCGGACGTTCCGGCTATATTGCTGCAGCCCCAGCATAAACAGGAGCTGGCTCATGCCGTTGACGCTGATGTCCAGGCTCTGCTCGATGATGCGGCAGATCTCCTCTGTCAGGATCGCCTCTTTGGGGAATATGCGCACCAGCAGCGCGAGGCACTGAGCAACGCGCTCATCCTGATCGAATTGGGCCGAGCGCATCTGCAGATACAGGCAGCGGGAAAAGACATAGTGGAAATGTCCCGGAAGCTGGAGATAATACTTATCCGTCAGCAAATGAAAGACGTTTTCCATCACCCGTTCAATGACGTCGATTTTGGCATTTGCAAACCGCTTGGAGAATACCAGATAATCGGAATAGGCATTGAAGCACTTGGTCAGCTTCTGGAGCAGCGCTCCCTGCTCATACTGCTGCACGCGGTACTGGTCGAATTCGTCCAGGATCGACTCGTAATACTGGTTGATCGTCTCCGTCATGGCGTCTTTGACAAAGCTGCGCACATTGATCATGCTTCGCTGCTCTTCACTGAACTCGTTGCCGACACGCGCCATCGCCATCAGATACTCCGGCAGATGGTACAGATAGACCGAAACGTCTTTTGTCTGATCGTTGCTCTGGACGAGGGCATTGGCGCAGCTGGTTTGAATGCAATTTTTCAGCTGCTCAATGTTTGCCGGGAATTCATATTGCAGCAGCAGCTCGAATACGCGGTTGCTGATGTAAATATCCCGACCCACCCGTTCCGCCTGCTGGCAGAAAAAGTGCAAAATCAGCTGTTCCCGCTCTTCTGCCGGGCGTTCGCTCAAGGATGGCATGTGAATGAGCACCGGTAACCGACGAAGCAGTTTTTTGGACAAATGCTTTTCCGGCTCAACATCCGTGGACAGGATGAGCCGCACGGTGCTGTATCGCACTTCTTCCCGCTCGTCCGCGGTTTTGTAACTCCCGCTGTCCAAAAGCTGCGCCAACTTATCCTGCGCTTCCAGCCCCATCAGCTGCGTGTCGGAGATGTACAAGACGTTTCTGTCCGCGCATTGCAGGTAACCGTCCTTTTCCTTGCGGTTCTGTCCGGCAGCCTGTCCGAACAGCGCAACCGAGATCTGCTGCGCGTTTTCATACTCGGCGCAATCAAAGACGCACAGTTTGGTATCCTTTGCAATCAGATCGCAGTTTTGCGCGTATTCATGGACGAGACTGGCAAAATACCCCTTTCCCGTGCCATCCTGTCCCGCAATCAAAATAGGAAGTCCGGCCGGCGGATATTTGATGGCAGCCTTACATTGTTCGACTGCGTAGCTCAGTCCGCCATGATAGCCGATCAATTTCTCAAAATCGCGTTTTCCCTTGTTGCCGCGCGACAGATCCTGCTCCAGTTCCGCCCAACTGATATAGGGCTCCGTGCTCAGGCGAACGCCGTTGGCATCCTCCAGCGCTTTCCGGTGCAGGAAGCATACCGGTCTCGAACTGATCTTGATCACCGTGCCGTCCCGCACCAACTCATTGAGGTACTGGCTGGCCAGCGCACGGCTGATATTCAGCTCTTTGCTGATAGTATTCGCGGTCAGCTGCTCTGCTGTTTCCCTAGTGCAGGCGCGCGTCTTTTCCCGTACATAGTCAAATACTTCTTTTTTGGTCCTGACATATTCATGCGGCATTTTCTCACCTCCCATTCCAAACACCTTTTCCATCATGGGTGAAGTTCGCAGCGTTTTCCGTTTCTCTGGCTTCATCTTATCTCAAAAAACTCCTTCCGTCCGAACTGCGGTATGAATCCAACACTGCAGCAGATTGGTTCGACACTAACATCCCTTCATTTCCTGTATCACGCTCATTTTCAACACTTTCCGCTTTCATCATAAGCCGCCGTATCGGTCACGTAAAGCATAGATTTTTATGTGACCCAGTTGCTTGCTTTTTGTGGATTTTTATGCCATGAACTGCTTTCATTTGGGAGTTTTCGCTTTCTATGCCGGCTCAATTGTCATTGGGCTTATCTGGGATTGACCCGCCCGGTGCAGCAGCCGGCTTCCGTCTCCATCAAAAAGTATGCAGTCGTGCCTTTACCTTACGGATTTATGCTGTCTGTCCGCGTCGATCACACGAATTTCACCAGTTGTCTTCGTTTTGAATTTCTATCAGTATCTGCTGTGAATGCCGGTATTGCAATGCGATCCGTACGTCAGAATAGGGGCTCGGCTGAGAAAATGGCGCCACATTTAGTGCCAGGTAGTTGCAGAATTTCATAAAAAGCAGTGCCGTAATCCAGTTTCCTGATAGGGAGCGGATAGCGACACCGTTCATGCGTCCGGAGATTATCGATTACCTTATTCGCGCATAAAAGCAACGGCAGCAAGCATCACTGCTTGCTGCCGTTGCTTTTATGACCGCAAATACGTTCCTGACAATGTGTATGGTTCGCACTGCACGTTATGTGTGCCACGACGACAACGGATATAGAACCCCTGTTTTCTTCATAATATCACATTTTGATACACTTACACCAATTTTCACTAATGATGATACGAATAACTCAACTTGCATCACTTTTTAAATAACGAGTTCGCGTCCAGCTACTTAGATAGTCCTCCGTAGTCACCTGGGAGTATCACCAGCTTAGATTTATGAGCACTTTATAAAATTTTATTAAATGCACCATTTTTTCACAAGGCATAATATTGCGTAAGAAATACGCCAAAAATGTTACGCAAAAAATAATATTGGTACAAACCATAGAACACAGGTGATAGAATAATTACGGCAATAGCTCAGTGACTAAGGCGTATCATTGTTGAGCTTTGCTAAACCTAACTCCTCTAATTTGCGTCTTTGATCATCCGAAAGGTTTCCAACACCCCAGCATAATAAATAACGCGGACGTGTACAAGCAACATAACCTATTCTTCCCGATTCATCATCGGATTTTAACCAATTCTCCCAAAACCCCGTTTTACCACGGGCATCTGGCGAAGATAATAACAACACTGCATCAAATGTACCGCCCTTAACCGAATGGATCGTCTCAACACACAGTTGTTCTTCTTCAGGCAATACTATCTGGACCATTGGCTGTTTTGCAGTCCCCTTAGGGGTTCGGATTGTTATCACAGGCAGGTCTTGCCCTATGGTGTTAAGATGATGTGCGATGACACTAATAACTCTCTCTTTGTTCTTCGAATACCATGATCCGTAAGTCAACTCGTCCACGGTTGTCATCACAGGATCGGAGCATAGTTCAACAAGAATATTTCTAAGCAACAATCTCCAGGACACCACGTTCGGACATACCTCATCTGAGTAATAGTAGTTGTTGCTTTTTCCATGAAACCCCATCCATCTCTGCAGTTGATATGCAAGCAGACTTAAAGCTGTTTGACGCGCTACAGGCTCATTTTGTTGCCATAGCTGGATGGCGTTTATAATGGGATGCGTCTTGTGGTCATTCGAAGGGCCATGACTTAGCTTTTGCTTTGCAGTTTGCGTCCTAACAAGGACGACAGCATCATTGATTGGTATGTCAAATCTATTGAGCATATCGGTAAAAGCCATAATTGCATCTTTCTCGTCATCGTCATACTCCACATAGCAACAATCATAATTGCCACATTTACTCTCTACGGAGCCTGAAATCGAGTAGTCTATCCCACCCATCTTTCGAGAAAAATCAACGATTTTTTGTGTGCTTCTAAAGTTCTGACTTAGATGCATTGTTTCGAAATGGTGGGTCGTGAGATGGTCCAGAAACAACGCTGGACAAGAATCTTTGAAGGAATAAATCGCCTGATGCAAATCGCCAATGTAATGAACAGTTACGCCAGCAGTAATAAGGAGGGAAAGGATATTCAATTCGTTTGCCGATAAATCCTGACACTCATCAATCATAATTACAGGGAATTTTTTTGCAATGAAATGGCAAATGATTTCATCGCGAAGGCATCGATGAGCGATTAGATTCATATCGTCAAAATTGGCAAAACCATCATGCCAGAACTTTAATTTACATTCCTTTATCTGATCTTTCAGATAATTGAGTTGGAACAAATAGGGGGCATTTTTGCGCCGACGTATCTCTGCGATATACTGTTGACATTCTACCGAGTTATACATTTCAGTAAGACTTTTTGTCGATTCCCCTTGCGAAACAAACCAATCTTTACAGCTACCCTTATAATAAAGCTGACTAGCATAGATCGTTTGTTTGGGAAAAGGAAATTCTAGTCTATAGTTATTAAGCCACTGATTGCCATACGGGTTTGTATCAGAGTCTATGATTCTAAAAGATTTATCAGTTCTATCCCCTGGTATATCATAAAACTTGTAACCAAAGCGCTGCGCGATATGTCCGTGAACAAAACTGGAGAATGTGCCAATGAAATGATTGGAAGGAACAGGCTTGCCGTAAAATGAGGAAACCCGATCCGCGATAGTTGCGGTCGCCTCATTTGTAAAAGTTAAAACGGCAATTCCGGTTTGTCGGGATATCCACCTGCAAATCTCATAAGCCGCTTTTAGCCCCAATACTTCAGTTTTTCCGCTTCCCGCACAAGCCTCTAAATAGATGCACTGATCTATCGGAGAAAGGATATAGTCTAGCTGTTCGTCAGTTTTCTCCTCTATTCGCTCCTTTGCCTGTTGGGTAAATACCTTACCGGCAGACAGCACTTCAGTAAGTTCTTCAATTTTTTCGTCCCTTGTCACAATGATTTTCCTCCACAGGCCCAAAGAACGGCATTAGAGATATAGTCTGGTACTACAAAATCATCCGTGATTTTTTCGGCCAAAGCATAAGCAAACACACCTTTTCCAATCTTATTGCTTTCTATGTGCGCATAAATATATTTTGCATCTTTTACCAAAAGAGACAGATCTTCGTACTCGGTCTCTCTGCCAATAATTTCATCAAGTTCGGCACATACAGTTCCGCCAGACGTAGGCCAGATAGATTTTAGGACAGCAGCTAACACCTTGGGATTATATGTGGCAAGGTCATACTCAAATGTTTTCAATGGAGACACAAATAGCTTTGTCCATTCATTTTCATCAATTTCAGCTTTTGCTTCAACAATAGGGTTCTTGCTTTCTACCTCCGTATCTTTCTCAGGATAGATAACATTGTCAGAAGCATCTTTGCCGGGATCCCTATCTGTTAAACCGGAACAGAATATTGGGATATTGGGGCCGGAAGACCCCTGAAAATTTCCGAACAACTTCATGAAGTACTGAAAGTTGATGCCATTGATATTAATTACAGAAACACCCATCTCGTCGAGAGCCGAGGCCAAACGCAAAGATTCATCATGACTTTGGTTATATTTTTTCAAAACAATCTCTGCCAGCCTCGGCAATACGAGTGCTTCCGCAATCCCCTCGACCAATATAATTCCTCGTGAGAAAAGCATGGTGGACTTAGTAACATCCAGCCATCGGTTAATATAATTTACCGCATTCGTATCAGCAAATTCCTTCTGTCCTATCATTGTGGAGACAATCCGGTTTTCTTTCCCCACCAAATGAATCAACTTGTCTATCTTTACGGAAGATGCTAGTACCGGTGAATGCGTAGAAACGATCACTTGTGCATTGGGAAGTGTAGAAACCAGTGCTTCAAGATATTTGATAAACTTTACCTGCAACTGTGGATGAAGATGGGCCTCTGGTTCTTCAATGAGAAGAATCGTAAAGATATCAGAATCCTTAATCAACTCAAGTTCGGCAAATACCGTAGCAATATAGAGCAGGTTGTTATACCCTAGGCTGTTAGTAGCCAAATCTCTAAATTTTGCTATATCCGTTTCCCCAGTATGCGGAAAGAAAACCATGCGGATATTTTCTATAATCCGATTAAAGGTTGTTTCAGAAAATTGCAGATTTACGCTCTGACCAAGTTTCTCGCCTAATGCCTCCACAATTTTTCCGTTAATAGATGCCTTTACATCTTGAATCTCAGTGTACTTATCATCCTTATTCTGCACGATATTGTTGTTAAATTCGGCAACGCTATCCACAAGAGATCCCGTGTTATCCCCGTACTTCTTTTTAAGAAGCCATGTTAGTCGTGAGCGTCTGCCAGCAGAAAGTCTAGCTTCTGCATCGCGCAACGGCGGAAGGTAAATGCATTCAATCCTATCAAAAGTATCTTCTTCAAAAATGCTGGCCGTCGACTCTCCACCCCAGTATTTCCGTTTCATTGCGCCGGGCTTTGTTGGGTTCTCCGTAATACGAAGATGCAGGTGTGCATTAAAATCGGCATTGCACCAAGACAAAAAAGTGATTTTCTCGTCTTCGGTTAACTCGGTCAACAACGCATTGATCTCGATTGTATCTGCAGCATAAGATCTATCCAATGAACAATAGAAATCGTCCAGAGAGCAAGCATAATTTGATTCTGGTTCGCGGAAGAGGAGGCGAAGAGCATTGATAACGGCGGTCTTTCCGCAACCATTTTCTCCAAGCAACACATTTAATCCTTTGTTAAATGAAATATTGGATTTTTCATAAGTATTTTTATACCCTTGGATTGATAGTTCGGAAATATACATTTTACAGCCTCCTTATAGACGATGGCGCAGAAGCAAATATTGAAAGTCGTATTCGAAATTATTCTGCATATTGCTTGTAGTTCTCCACCGGCTTCATGATTTCATTATAGACAACATCAATGCTCTTCGGCGGGTATCCGTTTTTCTTTAGCAGCTTGGCAACATCAGCATGGAGCTCATCCTTAACATACTGACGATTCGTCCAGTCAGTGTACTTAGATTTGTTGCCAACAAGTATCTGAATCTCTTTAGCCAAGAAGATATAGGTATCTTCCGAAAGCTGCTCTTTAAAGCCATATTTTCGGCCACAGCAACGAGGATGTCATAGAAGGCTTTTTCCTCAAAGGTAATGCCGAAATCCTCAAACGACTGCTTTTCTTGCTTCAGGTCGGTAAAAGTCTTCTCCAATTCCTCACTCAGGTTATTTACCACGTCGTCGATGATATCTTCCACATCACTGATAGTATTCCGCGATCAATAACATTCTTGAGTTTTTTTAGAAAACTCAATTGATTATAACATAATGTTGTTTGACGTTTCAAACATATGTTAGCGCTAAAAAACTTTAAATAAAATAACTACATGTTACAAACAGACCCATTAGTCAACTGACAGGAACTTTTCCACATACTTCTCTTTCGTTGGAAGAGGATATATTGGGAAGCATTCTTTCCTCTTACTCCAATATGTAACAGGATCTCCAGCGATTCAAACACATAGTCCCACCTCCTTTCAATGATGACCTCGCTACCACAACTTCGCCCCAAAAGCGAAAGTATACTTATCCGGCATAGACGTAAGACCGATGGGGGACGCGTCAAAGTAATCCAGCATCTGCTGCCAGACGCTATAGATAGATTTAACACCCATCAATGATGATACAGTCCAAACTTCATAGTCCATACTCTGTTCATATCAATCCTATTTTTCTGCTTTTCTTCGAATACCTCTTTGCAACATACAAAAATCAGCAACGGCAGCAAGCATCATCGCTTGCTGCCGTTGTTGATTGTGACCGCAAATACGTTCCTAACAATGTGTATGGTTCGTACCTGCGCGTTATGGTGGAGCCGAGGGGAGTTGAACCCCTTGAAAGTTTAGGTATCATGCGGGTGTGCGGGGTGTCGTGTTGCATTTCGTGTTGCATCATCCTAAGAGTTGGTTAAAATAAGCATCTACCTTTTCGTCAACGGCTGCACGCTCGGCGCTGAATGTATGCTGATACACGTTTTGCAAAGTGGAATTTGTTGTCCATCCGCCGCGCTCCATAGCGTATTTTTCGGGGATTCCAAGCTGCAACATGATTGATGCGTTTAGGTGCCGCAGATCATGGAATCTAATATGGGGCAATCCGGCACATTCAATAGCATGCACAAAATGTTTATATATGACCTCGGCTGTCTGCTTTACGATGAAATCGTTAGGATCGCCGCTTCCGATCAATTTCTGGATATGTTCAGGTAGTTTGATTCTGCGGGTACTCCCATATGTTTTTGTTTGTTCTCTGGCAATATGCTCACCTTTTACTGTAAGAATTGTTCTGCGCACTGTTAATATTCCACGGGTAATGTCTTTGTATTTAATCCCGCGCACTTCTGACATACGCAGTGATAACCACATAGCGAGAAGTGCAGGCAATTCAACATCAGTACCTTTTATGGCATTAATAACTTCCTGAGCTGTAGGAAGTTCACGAACGACTTTTTTCTTTGCGGGTAATGTAACACGCAGAACCTTATCAGGAGCTTGCAGTTGTATGGCCGAAACGACCAACCCCCAAGCATTTGACACGCTTTTAGGGGAGATGTTTTTGGACAGACTATTTATATATGCCTGTGCATCGGAAGTATCGAATTTATCAATATCCATATCCTTAATTGGTTGAAGCCTGTTCCGCTGCACGTTTCGATACCCCTCTATGGTGGATGGGGAAAGGATGTTCTCTTTACTGTCTATGTATTGTTCTACAGCCTTGCCAATAGTGATACTCTTCGGTTTTGTCGGTTCTCCTTTGTGTTGCTTATAATCTAAAGCAGCTTGTATTGCCATAATTGGGTCAGGATTAGTAAATGATTTATATATGCGCTTTCCGTTTTCGTCCTTTCCGACATAAACCTGCACGCGCGCGCTTCCGGATGGCAGGATATGCGCGGTGATGCCTTTGCGTTTGACCGTTTTCTTTGTCATTGCTTTTTCCTCCTATTCCTGTTAGAATAAAAGGGTAGAATACACCGCAAAATGTTTCTACCCTTGTCCCGCTCATGGTGCCAGCCGTGGGCGGGATTTTTTATTTTTACCACATGGTTTGCATGAAAGAATCTACCGCTTTGACTGCTTTTTCGTTGATTACAATTTCGTTTCTTGCGCTGAATAATTTTGCCAAATCACTGGAGCTTTTGCTATTTGCAAAATTCCCAGCATATTCAAAGAACGAATTTGCGGTGTTTAGTTCGGATGTCAATTCAGACATGCAAAGGTCGATATCCTCGATATAGATATTTTGGTTATCTACTGCGGAACCGTACTTTTCCTTTGCGTCGTTCGCCGCCACAGTGGCATCGTCAGCAATGCTTTTCACGGTACTCATGAAGTCACTGCGGCTCATGTCGTTGGTGTTGTAAAGTTCACAGCATTGTAGCGTGTTTTCTACTGCCCATTGCAGCTTTCGACTTGCTTCACCGATGGAATATGCAGTATACATCGCTTCAACATCGTCCTGAAAAACGATTGCCGTTCCGCTTGCCGAATCGTATCCAACATATGCACCCATTTCCTCCGCGACTGCGCGGATGGGGACATAAGTTGTTCCGTCGTAGGTGAACGGTTTCACAGCTTTTCCGTTTACATCAGTTAATTGTGGAACCCTACCGTTAATTTCAAGGTTTACGTCGTAATTTACCGTAATGCTTTTTTGGTAGGCATTTGCGGCAAACGCTCCAGAAGTGAATACTGCCAACATCAGGATAATTGCGGATAGTCTCTTTTTCATGATTAGTCCTCCTTTATTTTATCAAAAGTAGTGTGCGATTTTAACTGGATTCCATAATATAGTCTGCATAAGGCTTGAGGATATTAGGGTATCTATTGTTAATTACATCTGATCGGAGTTGATCAAAAGGGGCAAATAGAATCCCATCGGTTTCTGTTTCCGGTATGCCAGCAAGCTGATAAGCATAATCACAATATGTCTGCACATAATTCCAAAAATCGTTTGAGGAACGCTCTTGCGCCTGATATTCTCGCAACCATACTGCTTTATAATCAATGATTCCGGTGAGAAAACGATCCATTTCAGCAGTCCATGAATACGGAGGCGTAGCAGAAGCGACAAATTCGTCAATTTCTTTCTTTGCATACTCTTTCGCTGACGCATTCAATATTTTTGCAATAAATCCCTTGTCATATAATATTTTGGATGACTTTCTAACCCGTTCCATATCGGAATCAGGGATAAAACTGTCTAAGTGGCACAAAACAGATTGATATTGCTCAAACTCTTCTTGTGTTCGGGTGTTGAATAAGATAGTGTGTGCAAAGAACAGCTTGAAAGCGTTCACGATTGTTTTCTTGTCAAAATCATTTCCATAATCTGAATAGGGTCTAAAAATCATATCATATTTAGTAGCCTTATGGTTTGCCAAGGCACCGCCATATCTGACATGGACAATAATGTGCGCATCAAGAAAATTCATGCTATAGCCTCGCCTCATTACAGTTGTTTTATAGATCGGGCTTTTTCTATTTCAGCAATCGAGCTTCGACGCACGGCTTCGGAATAGAAAGCTCGTTGCTGATCTGGTCTATCGTAAGTCCGCAGTATGCCAAATCCACAAGCTCGCTGTCGTCCACGAGCAGACATGATGCAAACAGGTTTGCTTCGCGCTCGTACTTACTGCCGACCATAAAGGTTCTGGAATCCATAAATATACGGTTTGCGCCGCGATGCAAAAGGGAATGACCCAGTTCATGAGCGCATACAAATCGAGCATCTTCATAAGAAAGCGATTCATCTAAATAGATAATATGATTTCGCTTCATGTACTGGTAGAAACCACGAACATTATATAATGGGCAAGAAATTATGATATAACCAAGATCGGAAGCGATTTGGAAAGGGGCTCGTGTTTGATGTTTTTTGATAAGACGATCTACGACAAGCAAATACAATCATCCCTTTCGATATTTTTTGGGAGTATATTTTTCCTTGTTCTTTATTTTTGCAGCTTTAAGCCCAAGCTCTATGGCATTCATGATGGAATCGCGCGCTTCGTCGCTCATAGGGTCTCCATCAAACATAATTGTATCTTCGCTTTCCAACGCCTGCCGTATCCGCTCTAAATCACGGGCAATATCACGCTCATCCTTTGCAGTAAGGGGGGGCGTTTCTTTTTGCGTATCGCCGTATAATTCGCTCATAGATACGTTGAAATAACTACACAACTTTTCTGCAAGTTGCCCCGTGGGCTTGGATTCTGTATGGTTCTTCCAATAAGTCACAGTGGACTTGTTGATGCCAGATTCTTGCGCCGCTTTGCTGGGGGAAACTCCATGCATACTGCATAGCTCAACAAACCTGTCGTAAAACACAAAAACACCCTTTCTTAATTGTGCAAAACAGACAAGTTTGAAAATTCCAACACAAGTTATTGACAAGTTGAAACAACTATACTAAAATATAAACAGTGGTTGAAAAGTTCAAACTCTTGTTTCTTATTTGGTGGTACTTATAAGATAGCACATCGGTTTGAATTTTTCAACTACAAAAACGGAAGGAGTTGAAAAAAGTTGCCTAAAGAATGGACGGGAAATTTAGTAGGTTTGATGCATGTCCATAAAATTACCAACAAAATGTTGGGTGATGAAATGGGTGTCACAGATCGTTATGTCAGCATGGTTCTCAACGGACACCGAGAGCCGCCAGATGCAGAAACGAGATTCACAGAGGCGGTGAATGCCCTGATTTCTGAACAAGACCAGCATAGCACAACATAAGTCCAATAAACAGGACAGGAGGAAAAACAAACCATGAATTTACAGAAAATATCAAACAGCGCATTCCGCATTATTGACCTGTGCCGTCAGATCGCATCAGGCGAATACAGCGAAAAAGGCGAAGCGCGCAGGAAACGCGAGATCGTGCGGCTGATTGAGCAGATGCAGATTGAAGCAGAAGCGGACGAGCGGGCGCAGGACTATCTGGATGAAAAGGAAAGGCAGGGATGGGATTAATGACAGCCCGTGATGTAAGCCAGATTATTGATGTGCTATCGGACAAGCTTGGCACTACGGCAGATCAGATATTTTCAGTTCTAACAGCACAAGCAAAGATTTATGCAATCAAAGGCGCATTCTTTTGTATCGCATATCTGGCTTTCATTATTCTAACCGCCGTATTTGTTCATCGATTCTTCTTGAAAAAATCGTGTGAGATTAAGCAATATGGCGGCGCTAAACGAGTTACAGTTTTTTCAAAACTAGCAGATAATGAAGAGACCGGAGCATGTGCGGCGCTTTCTGTGATAGGTGTTTTGCTTGTTGCCATATCTTTTGTGATGGTGGTTGTAATAGATTCTATTGCAAGCAACATAATCAACGCGATATTTAACCCCGAATTTTGGGCGCTGGACTATCTTTTAGAAAACTTTATATAGCATAAAAATGCCTCGCCTGAAAGCGCTTTTACATCAAACAATGGCGCGTAACCCGTCCGAATCAGTATAGGACAGTGTAAAACAACGAGAATCGTTGAAATTATCATGATAGTCAAATGGTCAGGAGCATGAAATGACGATCGACGAAAAAGTAGAGGCATTCCGAATGCGTCTTGAAGGAAACACAATACAGGAAATTGCAAATCGTTTTGGTGTATCAAAGCAATACATTTCCGAGGAGTTGCGAACTGAGAGAATAAGGAGTAACGAAAAGATTGTAAATGCATGCATTTATCCAAATATAAGAAAATTCCTTGTTCGAGAACGATTAACATGTCGTGACTTTTCTAACGAATTTGGGATTTCCTATGCAACACTTTACAACATATTAACAGGGAAAGCAGAACCTCGAAAGAAAACCATCGACCGAATACTTAAATGTACCGGTCTTACGTACGAAGAGGCGTTTTCCAAAGATTAAAAATGCCCCGCCGGATGCTGGAACATCCGACAGGGCGTGACACCACGTATTGCGGCTACGAGGTATCGAGGACATTATACCATATCCTCCTACCTCTGGCAAGGAATGGAGGATATTTTGTGAAATCAGAAAAAACAAACGAAGAAAAGGCATTAAATGATTATGCGAGCAATGCGCGGCGCAACGTACTGGAATTTAAGAAAATTGTTGCGGCATTCTGCGGCATAGACGAAGCAGATGTAAAGATTAACGTGGAGGTGAAAAGGAATGAACCAGAAGAAATGCGTTAAGCTGAAAGGCGTTATTGCCAAGCATGCGGTTATGGAGGGTGCGGAAACCAAAAAGGCGCAGGCCGAACGGGCGCTGATCGACAGGGCGTGCTATGCACGGCGCATGGACAATCCAGGGCTGTTCACGCTTGACGAGCTGGAACGGCTGGCGCACGCGCTGCGAATCCCGTGGAGTGAGATTGCGGAGGCGCTGACATGAAACTGTACAAGCTGTTCAGCGGACTGTGCCTTGCCAGTGCATTCATAGCGGCGTGCGGTCAAGACAGTTTCCCAGTTGGTCTGCTCGGCGCGCTATGCGTTTGCAGCGTTATTTGCGGGCTGGCAGGCTGGTACCTGATGGAGAAGCACGCCCAACAGGAGGCGCAGCACGAGATAAACGAAAGGAGGAAGGGCGCGTGAATTTCGAGAAAATGCGTGAGCTGAGACGCAAAACAAAGGAAAATGCAGAGACGTTCCACTCGATCGCGGACAACCAGAAGCCGGACCCGAAATACTTACAGCCGCTTGCGCGAAAGATTACGGTGATGGGAAATGTACGGTAGCAAATACAAGATCATCTATCCCGCGCTTGAAGCGTGGATGCGGGCGAACCGCGTTTCCATCAGCCGGCTGGCTGAGATGTCAGGTGTAAGTGAAACGACAATGCAGAACTATGCATACGGCCGGCACGACCCGCGCCTGTCACTTTGCAGGCGGCTGGTAGAGCTGACAGGGATACCGTTTGAAGAACTGTTCAATGAAAAGTAAAAGCCGCTCCCCAGCGCCAACTGGGAAAGCGGCAAAGACAATAACACACTTATAGAATAACACGAGGAACGAAAATGTCAAGAGATACATTAACCGGCTGTCCGGAAAGACGGCTGGAACCGATGGAGCGCAAAGACCAGAATCGAATTAACTATCTGCGCGATTTGTCGGATGCGGAATTTGAAATAAAGTCGTTTCTGGATGATTACAAGACGCTGTTTCCGGAAGAGATAAAGTCGTTCCTGATAGATATTCGCTTTCGGGTGCAGGATGAAATGGAGGAAGGTTGAATGAATCTTTTTGAAAAGATGGCGGCAGTAATGCGGGATGTACAGTATCTTGCTAAAGATGATCATGTGGAGTTTAAGACTACCAAATATAAAGCGATCAGCGAGGAGAAGGTGACAGGCACGATGCGCAAGGCGCTGCTTGACCACGGGCTTGTCGTATTCCCTGTCCGGCAGACACGGGAGCGCGTCGGCACGATCACATCGGTCGATGTGACCTACCGGCTGCAGAATATCGAGGACCCGAACGACTACATAGAAATCGTGTCCAGCGGGGACGGAGCGGATACGCAGGATAAGGGTGCGGGAAAGGCGATGACCTACGCTTTTAAGTATATGTTCCTGCGTACATTTGCGATACCGACCGGCGAGGATCCTGATAAGATCAGCAGCGCGGAACTGGATGCACAGGAAAAGGAGGAATTTGTCGGAGCGGTCGAGATTGAGACACTGAAAAAGGTTGCTAAAGCGTTGGGCGCGGACACGAAGAGCGAATTTAAGCAGTTATGCGGTTTCAGCGTTGATAATATCGGAAACCTTACGAAAACCGCTTGGGGCGTATTGATGGTAGACCTCAATAAGAAAATGGACGAGGAAGCGCACAAGAGGGCGATGCAGGATGACGCATGAATTTGACCGCGCCCGCGTGATGCGGGACGGTGACGGGAACTGGCTGTGCTTGCATATCAAAAACGCGCCGATGGCGCGGAATGAGTGCGGGCAGATGCAGCAGGGCAAGGCGTATCAGGCAGAGATCAGGCGTAAGTACAACCGCAGGACAGGAAGAGCAAACGCCTATGCATGGGAACTGATGGGCAGGTTGGCCGCTGTGGTGGGAGTACCGCGCGAGATGGTCTACAGGGGTTATATACCTGATGTGGGCGACAACTTCCGCGTCGTGCCCTACGCAAATGAGCAGCAGAAAGAGCTGATCGCGGACCTCTGGCGCGCGCAGGGGCTTGGCTGGGTGGTACAGGAGGCCGGAAGCGGGATGCTGCTTTGCTATTACGGCAGCAGCACCTACGACACGCGGCAGATGGGGCGGTTGATCGACCTGATCGTGCAGGACTGCAGGGAGCAGGGTATCGAGACTGCGCCGCCGGGCGATATCCTGCGATGGATAAACGACTGGAAGCCGGAGGCGAGAGCGGTATGAGACGTGAAACACGGTTTACATCGGTACAGCCCGCGACATGGAAGCGGGTATATGAGCGCGACAATAAGCGCTGCGTGCTTTGCGGGACGGCCGGCACATTACAAGCCGCCCATTTCGTTCCGCGCTCCCACGGCGGCTTAGGACGGGAAATGAACCTTGTTATGCTGTGCGCGGACTGCCACCGGCGATTTGACCAGAGTGTAGAGCGGGAGGAAATACGCGGGGAGCTGCGGGAATACCTGCAAGGGCTGTATCCGGATTGGAACGAGGCTGATTTGAAATATCGAAAGGATTTGGACAGATGTTGAATTGCATTATCATTCAAGGCCGGTTAAAGGATGATGTGGAGCTGCGCTACACGCAGAGCAACACGGCGGTATGCAGTGCGGTATTGGCTGTGCAGCGCAGCCGGAAAGCATCAAACGGCGAATATCCGGTAGACTGGATAGACGTGGTGTTCTGGGGGAAGACGGCAGAGCATGTACAACAATGGTTCCATAAGGGCGATATGGCGGTCGTGCGCGGCCGGCTGGAAAGCCGCGACTGGGAGGACAGGAACGGCAACAGGCGGCGTTCATGGGAAGTGCAGGCAGAGAGCATCGACTTTGCCGGCGGGAGCAAAAAGGACGCTGCACAAAAGCAGGCACCGAACGCCGATTCGGACTTCTGCGAGCCGGAGGACGACGGGGATGTACCCTTTTGAGGTGGCAGCATGAGCATTACAGAGGAGACGCGCCGCGAGGGGCATGAAGCAATAGACAAGGCAAAGCGGCAGGCAATGATACTGGGCTGCCTGCACGGCCGGCAGATGACCGCGCGGCAGATCGCGTATGAGCTGGGCTTTTCAGATCTGAACGCGGTAAAACCAAGGCTCACCGAACTGCGCAAGGCGGGCAGGGTAAAGGCGGTGGGCAAACAGAAAGACCCGCTCACGGGCGTTTCCGTGGCGGTGTATGAGGTGGTGGAAAGGTGCTGGAAAACGGTTACATAAAGCTGCACCGTTCGCTTGCGAATTGGCGGTGGTACAAAGAGCCGAAAACCCTCCTGCTTTGGATTAACCTTTTGCTGAATGCGAACTATGAGCCGCGCGATATGGGAGACAAGACGATAGAGCGTGGCCAGATCGCAACCTCCCTTGCCGGTTTGGCAGAGCAGACCGGCCTTAGCGTGAAAGAGGTTCGGACGAGCCTGGACCGGCTGAAAAAAACCGGAGAGATCGCTGTTTGGAGCAACCGGCACATGACCGTTATCACCGTCAACGAATACGAACGGTATCAATCGGACGGGGCAAACCAAGGGCAGACCGAGGGCAAACAAATGGCAGACCAAGGACAGACAGAGGACAGACCGCGGGCAGACAGCGGGCAGACCGAGGGCAATCAAAGGGCAACAATGAAAGAAAGAAAAGAAAGAGAAGAAAGCAAGAAAGCTAAGAAAGAGGGCGCGCCCGAACTCTCCGAACGCTTTTCGGAGCCTGTTGTCGAAACCGTCCGTGAATGGCTGGCGTATAAGCAGGAGCGCCGCGAGGCGTATAAGCCGGTCGGCCTGAAAAGCCTGCTTGCGGAGATAGAGAACCAGATCGGGGCGCACGGCGAACGGGCGGTGTGCGATGTGATACGCCTGAGCATGGCAAACAACTGGCGCGGGATCGTCTGGGACAGGATCGAGAGCGGCGGCAGGAAGCCCACGGCACAGGGGATAACCGGACAGCAGTTGTCAGAATGGGAAACGCAGTGGCGCGATCGGGTGAAGCAGCAGCTTGAGGCAAGGAGGGGCGCAGGTGGTTAAATTCACGATACGCGGCACGCTGCCGGGGCTGAATGAACTGATCGAAGCGGAGCGCAGCCACAGGCAGATGGGCGCGAAGCTGAAAAAGCAGTGCGAGGCCGTCGTGCTGCATGCGGCAAGGAGCCTCGGGAAGTGGAGGGCGGACGGTCCGGTACGCATGGTTTACCGCTGGTATGAGCCGAACCGCCGGCGGGACAAGGACAATGTGTGCGCGTTCGGCCGAAAGGTGATACAGGACGCGCTCGTCAGGGGGAAATACCTGCGGAACGATGGGTGGAAAGAGATCGCGGGGTTTGAGGATGTGTTCGAGGTGGACGCGAAACGCCCACGAATCGAAGTGGAGATATATGAAGATGAAAACTGAGATATACAATGACAATTTCCAGAACTACAAGCGGTACGGCATCCCGAAAGCGCAGCTTGTGATTGCGGATATCCCGTATAATCTTGGAGTGAATGCCTATGCATCTAGCACGGAATGGTACATAGACGGAGACAACCGCAATGGCGAGAGCAGCAAGGCGGGCAAGGCGTTTTTCAACACGGACATAAATTTCAACATTGCGGAATATATGCATTTCTGCAATCGGCTGCTCAAGAAAGAACCGAAAGAGAAAGGCAAAGCGCCGGCCATGATCGTGTTTTGCGCGTTTGACCAGATGCAGACCGTTATCGGTTATGGGAAAAAGTACGGTTTCGTGCATAGTTACCCGTTGTTTTTCATCAAGAACTATTCCGCACAAGTATTAAAGGCAAACATGAAAATTGTAGGTGCGACAGAGCACGCGGTAGTGCTGTACAGGGACAAGCTGCCCAAGTTCAATAACGACGGGAAAATGGTTTTCAATTGGTTCTGGTGGGAGAAAGACGGTAAGTACATTCCGAAAATCCATCCAACGCAAAAGCCGGTGAAAGTGTTGAAAAGGCTGATAGAGATTTTTACCGATCCTGGCGACGTTGTAATTGATCCATGTGCGGGAAGCGGTGCAACGCTGCGGGCTGCGGCAGAGCTTGGGCGAAACAGCTACGGGTTTGAGATATCCAGGGATTTTTACTGTGCGGCGGTGGATAAGATGCTCAAGCCGCAGAGGGATGAAAGCCAGATCGGATTTGAAGATGTTTTGATGGAGGCTTAGAAATGACGCGGGAAGAAGCGATTAAATTTGCAGAACACGCCGTGAATATGACCGGCATATCAGAGGTCAAAGAGTTTTACAGGATGGCTGCTGCCGCCCTCACCCCGCCCACGCAGGAGCAGGTAAATAAGGCGTGGAGAGGGGAGTGGGAAGATATGAGAGAGGCTTACAACGATGTGCCAAAGCGGAGATGTTCGCGTTGTAAAAGAGTGTTTATTGGGCCTGATACACCGTTCTGCGAGGCTTGCGGCGCACCCATGACGGACGAGGCTGTGGAGATGGTGATGGAGGCGCTATTTGAAAGTCGGGCTGATTGATGTAGACGGCCATAACTGGCCGAATCTCGCGCTGATGAAAATATCCGCATATCACAAATCTATTGGTGATCATGTAGAATGGTGGGACGGTTTTGTGCAGTACGACCGTGTATATATGTCCCGCGTCTTTGATGATACCTATTCGGAGGACAAACCGGAGCCTTGTAATGCTGCGGAGATTATTAAAGGCGGCACGGGATATGGCCTGGATAACCGCCTGCCGGACGAAATCGAACATATCATGCCGGACTACGGCCTGTATCATTGGATGCCGCAGGATATCGCCTATGGGTTTCTGACGCGCGGATGCCCACGGGGCTGTCATTTCTGCATTGTAGCAGAAAAAGAGGGGCGGGGATCGAGAAAGGTTGCAGATTTAAGCGAGTTTTGGAGTGGGCAGAAAAAAATTAAACTGCTTGACCCTAATTTGTTATCCTGTCCCGATCACATGGAGCTGCTGGAACAGCTTGTGCAGAGCGGCGCATGGGTGGACTTTACGCAGGGTCTGGACGCACGGATTTTGACTGAGCAAAACATACAGAAGATAAACCACGTCAAACTGGCAGAAATACACTTTGCGTGGGATTACATGAAAGAAAGCGATGCTGTACTGCGCGGTTTGCACCTGTATGCAAAACTGGCGAACCGCCGTCCGCATGGAAAATTCGGGACGGTCTATTGCTTGACAAACTATGATACCACGATGCAAGAA
>NZ_JACOPL010000014.1:0-64009 GCF_014287995.1 Agathobaculum faecis | reverse complement strand
TTCAGCATAACTGTACTGATATCTGCCGCATCCAGCCCCAGCCGCTTGGCGTTTTTCATCCAATCATGAAGCGTAATTTCACCTGATACTATTTTTTCATACAACGATACAGGTAAAACACTAATGGTCCTATGTCAAGATTTAGCACCAGTTAAAAAGAGAAGTTAATCCTCAACTTAACTTACTAAGAACAGTTTGTCTGTGTTTGCTCATAAAGTAATTCAAAGTCATTTGGCGACATGAGTGGATACGTTTGGTATTGTAAAAAGCTTCGATGTACTCGAATACCAGACGATACGCCTACCGGTAATCCTGTATTTTAAACCGGTTCAGCCATTCCCGTTTGACAAGCGCGTGAAACGATTCGATGCATGCATTATCCCACGGAAAAGCCTTTTTCGAGTAGCTGCGCTGCATTTTTGCAGTAGCTTCTCGCTATGCCTGGGATACATACTGGCTTCCTCTGTCACTGTGGATGATTAACGATAGTTCTGTGCTGCGTCTGGCTTTCGCTTTACCAATGGTGTCAATCACACAGGATACCTCTCAAATCTGACTGAGTGTCCAAGCAATAATCTTTCAGGAAAACAGATCTATAATGCTTGTCAGATAGACAAAGCCTTTGTTTGTCAAGATATATGTAATATCGCTACACCATACCGCATTTGGACGATCAGGAGTAAACTGTTCATTCAGGATATTTTGAAGTTCGTTGTTGAAATCGAAATCTATGGTAGTGATCGTCCACGGTTTCACCCATTTGGCCTTGATCCCCATTTCCTTCATATATTTCCCAACAGTACGTTCTACGTTCTGGGATGATCTCTCCATTCTGACGCAACTTTCTGGTGATTTGGGGAGTTCTGTAGTTTTGCTTGGATTCATCATGAATATCCTGTATTTTGGCTTTTATGTATTCCCTGCGCTTTTCCGTATCGGTAGGGGTATGTTTCAACCATGAACGGTATCCAGACCGCGAAACGCCTAAATAGTTCAGCATTCCGGAAACGGAAACCCGGCGATCCTGTTTTCTGGCAGCTTCCGTCTTTTCAGAAACCTCTATATAAATGGCTTCTGTTATTTTCCCAAAATGCTGATAACTTTTTAGCACATCGAGTGTGTCCTAGGCATCACGAAGCTCACGTTTCAAATGGGCAATCTCTTTCTGCTCATCAGAAGCGTAATTACCGGAGCCATGAATAGGGATATTTCCAGACTCCCTGAAATTCTTCAGCCATTTCGTCAGAGTGCTGTAACCTACACCGAGATTCTGAGTACAGCCACGAACACTAAGTTCTTTATGATCAAGATAGTACTGGACTGAATCCAGTTTAAACCGTTTGTCATGCTGCTTTGCATAATGAGATCCTCTTTCAAGACTATACTTCTATTGTATCATCTATTACTTATTGGGAATTTGCTCATTTTGACTTGTACTATTTTTATTCTAGCAGCAGCGTGCCTCTGAATGAGTACTGGACGGATGACATCGAAAAGGACTTCCGCAATCGGCAGAAGAAAGGACGGCAGTGATCTGTTGTCAAGACAAATGAAGGGCGGAGGTCACACCTTTGTCTTGGAATAAAATTAGGCCATCACTTCAGCTTGGTGCCGGTCTGGACAGCGCTTGTTTAATCCCCTTTAGTTTGGAAGCATTGGGGAAGGCGAGCAAACGATAGCTGAAGTCGTTCAAACTATGTACTATGAGGGATATGATTTCACGCATTTCTGTTCCATGTCTATCCCTGCGATGCTTGTGGAGGCTATTGTTCGATTGGGCTATGCTGTCAAGCGTATCAAGGAAAGGCACACCGTTTAGGATTTCATTTTATTTTCCTTGAATAGAGCGAAGTACACAAAGTTGCTAACTATGTTGTTTATAGGCTATGCGGGAGCAGGGACAGCGAATAAAGGCAAGGCATATTTTCCTCGAATCCAGTTTCTATCAATTATCTGCAGCAGATCGCTTTCGCAAAAGACTCGTATAGACAATTCAAGTGGATTTTACTTGAAAAGCCAGCTCTGGCGAGATGCCTATGTACGAGGAAAAAGCAGCAAAGAACTTGATTGTGTGTTTGCGGAAGAAGAAAAAAACTTTGTTATCGTTACCTTGGTGATGGTTATGAATCTCAGAATCCGAGACTTGCGTGAAGATGCTGACCTGACGCAAAAGCAGATCTCAGAAATTATTTTGTGCGATCAATCCCTTTATTCCAAGTACGAGCGCGGGGAACGTGTATTGCCGTTCGATCTGGCAGTCAAATTAGCCGACTATTATCAGGTATCGCTGGACTATCTGTTCGGCCGTAGCAACAAACGAAAGTAAATACATAACAAAGCGGTACGGAGCATCCCGTACCGCTTTGTTATTTCGCTTGTAACAGTCACACCCCGACCCGCGCTTTTGTCGGCAGCGTACCCCGCTGCCGCAGCACCGGCTGCTGAAAATCCCACGCGATAATACGCACCGGCGCTTCCGGGTCAGGCTCCTGCGCGAGATACTCCAGCAGTTCCATCCATTGCCCATGAAGAAGGGATAGTGTAATGCCTGCCTTTTCTTCCTCCTGCTCTTCCATCTGCGCAATGGTAACGCACCAGCCCTTCCGGTCAAAGTGCTGCACAAGGGCTTGTGCCAACCCATCCAACGGCAGCAGGATTGCGTTGTCCTCCCATGTAATATGGAGTTCATCTTCATATGCCGGAGTGAACGTGGAGCCTTTTTCAGCGCCCAGAGCGAATATTCCAGAATGTCTGCGATCGCTTCGGGCGTTTCGACGAGGATCACTTTCTCAAACGACATCATTGCCCCGACCAGCCGCACGGCGGCGTTTTTCTCGCCGTTGGGATTGAGCCGTTGGTTGCCGTTCCCGAAGTGGTACACCAGATGGAGAAAACGTTCTTCATCATAGATGCAGCCGACAAACCGGGAATATTTCAGGCTGTCTGTGCTGCGGACAGCCTGTCGTTCCTGTTCGCGCTTAATCTGTAAGGATGTCTGATACTTGCGCCTGCAAAGCAGGACGAAGAACAGCCGCGCCTCGTTGGTGCGGCTGCGCCGAACCGCCTTTTCGATGCTGTGCGTGCCCGTCGGCTTGTCCCAGATGAAAGCGTTCGACTTCCTACGGTCTTTTTGCCTCAAGCGGCAATAGGCTTCAAATCCGGAATCTGTAACGAAAAAGCTCTTGTGCCCTGGTGCCTTGACAACTTCCAGATACCCCGCGCGGCATAGCTTCTGAAACGCATCCTGTGTGCGCGCATAATTGCTTCCGAGCAATTTGGGCGCATGGTACGGCAGTTGCCCGCAGACCACACTGACTTGCAGCAAGAGCCATGCCGCGCTGTTCCTACCTATCCGCATTGTACCCTGCTCCCAGATCGAAAACCGGGATTTTGCCGGGCCGGATGCAGATCACGGTCTAATCCCTGTCGCCCCAGCAGCTCGTCTCGACATTGGAACAATAGATGCCGCTGTCGCTGGTCAGCAGGTGCCGCGCAATGATGTTCAGCGCTGTGCGGTTTTTTTCATTTCATCAAGACGTGGCGCGGGTTTTGAGTGTTTTTGAAACGCATTTTTATTTTTCTAAACAAGCATCAAAAACGCCAAAAAACCAAGTCATGCAACACGAAAAAAAGGGAGGGTGGTGCCGTTTCCTTTTATTCTTTCCTGCGCGGATAGGGTTTTCGCTCATCTGTAAAATCCAGCAGATAGTCAATACTGGTATCATAAAATTCAGCAAGACGTTTTAATTGTTGTGCTGGAATGCTGATATTGCCTAACTCATAGTCTGAATATGTTGTTTGATGCACCTGTAGCAAATCAGCCACCTGTTTCTGACTCATATCCTTGTCGTTTCGCATCCCTCTCATATGCTCATACATGCTATTCACCTCAAAGCAAGTATGGCTCAAGGATATATTCCTTATTGATTTTGAAGGGTATTTCCCTTATAATAGTCTTGAGGTGATTGCTTTGGAGAAAAACGAATTATTTCTGGAGGTATTCCGCGAGGTCCTTTCCAAGCAGGATATCCGCGTGGAATTCCCGTCCCTCATCGGAGTGGACGTCAATAAGCTGATGGATTCTATTTATTACCGCGCGCTCAACCGGATCAAGGGCTATATCCGCGACGACAGCCTTTCCGATCCGGAATGCTTTCAACAGATCGAGCTTGTCATTTCCACTTTGGAGCATCTGGGCAGCAGCGGCGGCTTCCGTCACGATTTTTGACCGTCGCGCTTCCCCTTTTCCGCTCCGTGCGCTGTCCCCCGCCTCCCGCGCAGCATAGACTGCGCGGGAGGGTTTTTTTATGGTTTCCATTAGTCTTTGCATGATCGTGAAGGATGAAGAGGCGGTGCTGGCGCGCTGTCTGGACAGCGTGCAGGGGATCGCAGACGAGATCATTATTGTCGATACTGGTTCCTCCGACCAGACCAGGGCCATCGCGTCACAATACGGCAGGGTGCTGGACTTTGCCTGGTGCAATGATTTTTCTGCTGCGCGCAATTATTCGTTCGCGCAGGCGGGCTGCGATTATATCCTGTGGCTGGACGCGGACGATGTGATACCGCCGGAGAGCCGCGCGGGCTTTGCCGCGCTCAAGCAACAGCTTGCGGAAGCAGCCGCCGACGTTGTCATGCTTCCCTATCATGTGGCGTTCGACCCGCAGGGCAAGCCGACGTTTGTTTATTTTCGGGAGCGCCTGCTCCGGCGGGCAGCCGGATTTACCTGGCAGGGTGCGGTGCATGAGTGCATCACCCCACAAGGACGCATTTTGTATGCGGACGCAGCTGTCGAACACCGCAAGGAGCGGAAAACAGACAGCCGCCGCAATCTTGATATTTATGAAAAGCAGCGCGCCGAAAAAGGAACACTGACCGCGCGCGAGCAGTTTTATTATGCGCGCGAGCTGATGGCGCATCAGCAGTGGGACGCGGCTGTGGCTGCGTTCCGTGATTTCCTATCCCGTCCGGACGGTTGGACCGAAAACCGGATAGAGGCCTGCCGCAACCTGTCCGACTGCCTCTGCACGCTCGGGCAACGGGACGAAGCGAAAGCCGCCCTGCTTCTGTCCTTTTCCATGGATGAACCGCGCGGGGAAACCTGCTGTGCGCTCGCCGCGCTTGAATTGCAGGAGGAGCATTATGCCTTGGCCAGGTTCTGGTACGAAACCGCCTTGCGTGCGCCGCGCAGGACAGAACGGGGCGGTTTTGTGCAGGTTTCCTGCTATGGGTATATCCCCTGTCTGGGGCTGTGCGTGTGCTGCGACCACTTGGGGCAGCATGACGAAGCCGCCGCATGGAACGAGCATGCCGCGGCTTTCTGGCCGGATTCCCCCGCAGTCGCCTACAACCGCCGGTATTTTGCGCAGCGCGCCTCCGGTGCGGAGTGACCGGAGACCGCCCCCACGCATAGAATGCAGTGCCGAATGATATTATCCGGCAAATTTCCCGAAAGGAAGAAAGACATGTACGATCGCTCACAATTTGTTGGACGGGACGGTTCCGGCTGCTCCTCCGACAAGTGGATGGATAAGATCTGCGGCGGCACATGCGGCGGCCAGCAATGCCCGCCCGGTCCCACAGGCCCGACAGGACCTGAAGGCCCGCGCGGGTATCGCGGCGAACGTGGTCCGATGGGGCCGCGCGGCTTTACGGGTGCGACCGGTCCTCAGGGGCCGGGAGGTTTCCCGGGCGCGACGGGTGCGACAGGCGCAACAGGCGCGACAGGCGCAACAGGCGCAACAGGGCCCGCCGGCGGCCCGACCGGCCCCACCGGCGCGACAGGGCCGACCGGCCCCACCGGTGCTACCGGACCGACAGGTCCCACGGGTGCTACCGGCTTCGGCGCAATTGGACCTACTGGCCCCACGGGGCCGACTGGTGCGACCGGACCGACCGGACCTACGGGCATAACGGGTACCGGTGCGACTGGGCCGACCGGTCCCACAGGTGCAGCGGGTTCCACGGGTCCCACAGGCCCGACTGGCGCAACTGGTACCGGTGCGACTGGACCCACTGGACCTACTGGCCCCACGGGGCCGACTGGCGCGACCGGACCGACCGGACCTACGGGCGTGACGGGTACCGGTGCGACTGGGCCGACCGGTCCCACAGGTGCAACAGGTCCCACAGGCCCGACTGGCGCAACTGGCACCGGAGCAACTGGACCCACCGGTCCCACGGGTGCAACTGGTCCAACCGGACCAACCGGCCCCACTGGTCCCACGGGTGCAACCGGCCCAACCGGTGAAGATGGCGATGCCGCCACCGTCCGTGTCGGCACAGTTACCACCGGAGATCCCGGCACCGAAGCCAGCGTCGTCAACTCGGGTACGGAAAAAGACGCTGTACTCGATTTTACGATTCCCAGAGGGCAGGATGGCCAAAGCGGTGCGACGGTCAACCTGTTATCCGCCTATTCCATCCCCTCGCACCCCGGCGGCACAGAAAATAACGCCCTGATTTTTGACCGGAACGCACTTTCCTACGGCACTTCCATCTCGCACGAGCTCAACAGCGCAATTTTCACCATCAACCATCCCGGCGTTTATGCCGTGGTCTTTGACGGCGGCATGGCGCCTGGAAGCGGTGTGACATTCCCCTATAATATCAGCTTTACGCTTGAGTTAAACGGGTCCTTTGTCGCTGGCGCTTCCGCATCGCATAACTTCCACACTTCGACCGAAACTGTAAGCATTGCGTTCACATCGCCGGTAGCGGTTTCCTCCGCCCCTGCCACGCTGCGGGTCATTGGCAGCGGAAGCACGTATTTTTACAGCAACATTTCCCTGACAATCTACCGGCTCGGCGATATCCCCACTTAACGCTGTTTCTGGCGCGCGTCCGGACGGCTGATAAGAAAACGGAAACGGGAAATTCCCGTTTCCGTTTTCTTTTTTACAGCAGCGCAAGAATATTGGCTTTGGGCATCGCGCCGACCGCTTTATTCGCGGGCTGGCCGTCCTTGATTACGACCAGTGTCGGAATGCTCATTACGCCGAACTCCTGCGCGAGCGCGCCCTGTTCGTCCACATTGATTTTGCCGACTTTAATATCCGCGCGCTCTTCCGCGATCTCGTCCACAATTGGAGAAACCATGCGGCACGGGCCGCACCAGCTCGCCCAGAAATCGAGCAGAACCGGCTTGTCCGACTGCAGTACCTCCTGTTCAAAATTATCCTTTGTAATGGTTAAAACCGCCATATTCCTACACTCCTTTGCTTCAGTTTGTCACAAGTTCATAATAAAATGCATACTGCTGCATAACGCCCGCAAATCCCCGATAGCGCTTTAACGGGAAGCCCTTGGGATAGTGGGCATCCAATACCTGCCGGATATGCGTATCGATTGGGAACGCATCGATATGATGCAGCGCAAACAGGCAAATACATTCCGCTACCTTGCGCCCCACTCCGGACAGTCGCATCAGCTCGGTGCGGGCATGGGCATAGTCCATATGCCGGACAGCCTCCAGGTCTACTTCGCCCGATACAACCTGCCGTGCGGCGGACAGTATGTATCTCGCCCGATAGCCCAGACGGATGGGCGCAAACTCCTCCAGCGTGCAGGCGGCAAGGCGTTCGACCGTCGGGAAAGCATTGTATACCTGTCCACTCCTATTATAGCAGATTTCCCCAAAAAGGGAACATAAATTTTCGACGCATTTCGTGATGCGCCCGATATTGTTCTGTTGGGATATGATAAAGCACACGATGGTCTCCCACAGCTCCTGCCGTAGGATGCGCAGCCCGCATCCCGCCGCAACCGCACGCTGTAGGTATTGGTCCCGCTTAGCGACCGCCCGCTTATACCTGCCATAGTCCGCATCCAGGTCAAAATATCCTCGCCAGACCGACTCGAATGTTTCCTCCGAACAATCGAACCGCACCAGCCGCCCTTCCTGGCAGACTTCGATATACTTCCCTCCCGCAACGACCGAGTACCTTTTTTCCCCCAGCTCCCGAAAGCGGAAGCATTGTCCCGACCGAGCGATCTGCTCCAAATCAAAGTCTGCTATCTCGCGTTCGATCATTTGCTCATCGCCTCATGCTCCGCCGCCAGCTCGTCATACAGTTGGTGGAACAGCCAGCCCAGATTCGTCTCTGTCACGACCGCTTTATACGGGATGGATACGCCGTTCTTTTTCATTTCACGCAGCAGGATCTCCAGACGCTTATCCGTAAAACCATCCAGCACCAGCACGGGCTCAGCCAGCGCCGGCGTCTCCGGCGCTTCGCGCGCATCGAACCCCTTGCGGCCAAGCAGACAGCCAATCGTCTGTCCTGCTGCCTCCGGCGCGACATTTCGAATACGCACCCCCATCCGTACCAGGATGGATTTCAAAACAGCGGCCTGTTCCCCGCTGTTGGGATCAAAATATAAAACGTTTTCCCGTGACACCGGCATATTCGGTTCCTCCTTATAGCATTTATTTTTATTATACCACAGCGACCGGCAAACCAGCAAGGAAAAGGCGCCTGCCGCACGACCCTGCAGCCGCGACGCCTTTCCGCCAATATGCCCGCCATCCCCTATATCTCCCTCTTGCGGCGGGTGCGCGAAGCATGTATAATGAAGTATACGCATTCGCTCCATATTCAGGCGGCAGACATTGCCTTGACAGTCTTGGCATGGATATCTATAATTGTAGTTGGTTTTCGCTAACTATAATTGTCAATAAACTTTTCTATTATCAGAACGGACTTTTTATCATACTTCCATCCGGAAAGGAGGCCTTTTTATGATACAAGCATTGGTTTGGGCGGCGGCCGGCACTGGTTTTACTTTTGCGATGACCTCGCTGGGGGCCGCTATGGTATTTTTCCTGCGCCGCAAATCGAGCGCGTTGCTGCAGCGTATTTTCCTCGGCTTTGCGGCTGGCGTCATGATCGCGGCTTCGGTTTGGAGCCTGCTGATCCCCGCTATTGAAGAGGCCGAGGCGGCTGGCGGGATCGGCTGGATCCCTGCCGCCGGCGGCTTTATCCTCGGCATTCTGCTCATGCTCGCGCTGGACGGCCTGCTCCCGCATCTGCACAGCGGTGCCGTCCGAGCCGAGGGGCTGCCCTCCTCTTTCCGGCGCACCACGCTGCTCGTGCTCGCCGTAACGCTGCATAACATACCGGAGGGTATGGCGGTCGGCCTGTCGTTCGCCCGCGCGGCACAGCACAACGGAGAGGCCGGCCTGATCGCGGCCGCCGGTGCGCTGGCGCTCGGCATTGGCATCCAAAACTTTCCCGAGGGCGCGGCGGTGTCTCTGCCATTGCAGCAAGAGGGGCTGTCGCGCCCGCGCGCTTTTCTCTACGGCGCGCTGTCCGGTGTAGTGGAACCGATTTTCGGCGTGCTGGTGGTTTTGGCTGCAGCGCAGCTTACGCCTTTCATGCCCTGGCTGCTCTCCGCAGCCGCGGGCGCGATGCTGTATGTTGTAGTCGAGGAACTGATCCCGGAAGCACACCTTGGAGAGCATTCCCACCCTGGAACACTTGGTGTAATGGCTGGCTTTCTGGTAATGATGATCCTTGACGTTGCGCTCGGATGACCTACATAGGATTCTGCAAGCGCTCCCCAACCTGCTAAGCAGGCGCCGCAAAAAACCTTGCGGAACGGCTTTGTTTATGCTATACTTATGATAGAATATTAAAGTAGAGGTGGTGGCTTGATGTCGGCTATCCGTAAATAACAGGATGACAAAAATTCCTCATCGCAAGACGATGGGCTTTTTGCTGTGCTGATTTTACGGATACAGAGTCGGGCCTGCCTTTCATTGGGCAACCTTTTCGTTGCCGCCGTTTTTCGGCGGCTGCATGTTGTCGTCCCCATCTATTCAGCAGAACAGTTTAATGGCCCGTCGTCCCGGGCCATTTTTTGTTGTCCTAAAAGCGAAACCATCATTTTATAACAAAGGACAAACAAACCATGAACCGAGAAAACAAACGAAAAATGTATGAAAAGGGTTATTATAAAACCCATCCCTGTGCCGAAAGCTTTACCTGCCGCGTATGCGGGCGGCCGGTCGTCTCCGTCGGCGCAGGCAGCGGTCACCGCAACCATTGTCCGAACTGCCTGTCAAGCTTGCATCTGGACGATGAACCCGGCGACCGTACCGCAGACTGCGGCGGCGTCATGGACCCCGTCGCAGTGTGGGTGCGCAAAAACAGGGAATGGGCGGTTATCCATCGCTGCCGCCGGTGTGGCACGCTCCATTCCAACCGGGTGGCTGCGGATGACAATCCGATGAAGTTGATGTCGATTGCCATGAAGCCATTGTGTGAACCACCGTTCCCGCTGGAGCGAATCGAGGAGATGACTGCTCTTATGGGCGGCAACGGCTGCTTAAATGGATAACGGAAAAGGCATGGCGAAGCCATGCCTTTTCTGATTTCTGCGCGTCTCGGGCTTTTCTCTGGAAGACAATATGCCTTTCCTGCTCCAACACGGACAAATTTCTATCCTTTGGAGAACAGTTGGTCTTCCTCAATGATTCCTTTATGGCACGCCGCCCTTTCTATTTGGGTAAAAATCATCGACACGACTCGAAATACGTCACACAGATAAAACTGATCGTATTGCTCCTCCTCCTGCTCCCACGCTTTATGAACAAACCGATTTCTTATTTTTCTTACTCTGCCCAAATACAACAATTCCTTCTGCAGCGTTTCTGTTAAATCGCACTGACAACACTCGCCTATTTTTTGAATATAAAACGCAATTTCGTTGGTTCCTTTCTGTTTCTTTCCCAAAGGAATCGAACATACCTCACAAAACCATTGTGCAATTTCATTGAGCGAGGACTCCAAATATGAAAGAAGCAACAGCAGCATTGTATTTTTGTTAATATCGTGGGAAAGATTTTCCCAAGTAGTCACTGGCGAAAACATATATGCCGGATCAAAAAAAACGTCCAGTTCTTCCACCGTGTATTCCCTTTGGCGCCGGTAACCCTTTACCAATTCAAACCGGCCTTCCGACTCAGCAATCAGCGCCTTTAATTTGTTCTCAAGCTGGCATAATACAAACAGGCAGTAATCATTTATTTCTGCCAGTTCTTCTTCATATTTGACAAAAGGATATACCGAACTGACACTAAAAAACAAAAAATATCGTGCATTGTTATCACGATAAAATTCTAGGCTTTCTATCAGCCCTTCTTTGTCAAAATAAACTTTCATAGCTTTTCCCTTTTGGTGCAAAGCGAAAGCCCCTCTTTCCGTTTTCATCGTTGCAGCAGGCATACCGTCTCCACATGGCTCGTCCTCGGGAACATGTCAAACGCCTGCGCCCTTTCCAGCCAATAACCTGCGCCGCACAGCTCCGCAACGTCGCGGGCGAGCGTGGCCGGATCGCAGGATACATACACCACACGCGGCGGCAGCATCTTCAGGATCGCGTCTCGCGCTACTTCGTCCAAGCCCTTTCGAGGCGGGTCGACAACCAGCACATCGATGCCGCGTCCGGCAAGCTGCCGCGCCGCCTGCCCTGCGTCCGCACACAGGAATTCCACGTTTTCCATTCCGTTCCGCGCCGCGTTCCTTTTGGCATTCTCCACCGCTTCCGGCACGATCTCCACACCGATCACGGTTTTCGCCCGTTCCGCCAGCGTCAGCGTGATCGTCCCCGCGCCACAGTACAGGTCCAGCACGGTTTCCTCTCCCATCAACCCCGCAAAGTCCGCCGCACACGCGTACAGACGCTCGGCCTGGGCATGGTTAACCTGATAAAACGCCTCGGGCGAAAGCAGGAAGGAGTGTCCGCAAAGCCGGTCCTCCAACATGGCCTCCCCCCACAGCACATCGGTCCGGTCGCCGAGTATTACGTTGTCGCCGCGCTGGTTGTGGTTAAGCAAAATACCGGTCAGCGCCGGCTCGCTTTCACGCAGGCGGCTCACGAGTACCTCCAGCGCGGGCATCTTGCGTGTCGCCGTAATCAGTGTCAACTGGCTCTCGCCGCTCTTTTCGCCTACACGGACGTAAATATGCCGCACCGCACCGCGGTTTGCACCGTAATCATACGGCGGCACGTCAAACTCCTGCATCCAGGAGCGTACAACCGCAGCAATGCGGTCGGCTGTTTCCGACTGGATCAGGCAGCGCTCGACCGGCACGATTTCGTGGCTGCGCGACCGATAAAAGCCGGTGACGATACCGCCCTCCTTATCCCGTCCGACCGGATACTGCGCCTTGTTCCGGTAATGCACGGTAGCGGGCGCGCCGGTAATGCCAAGCAGCTTGCTTCCGTCCTGCCCGCCGATACGAGTCAGCGCGTCGCGCACCTTTTTCCCCTTCGCACGCAGCTCCTCCTCGTAGGTGATGTGCTGGTAACAGCAGCCCCCGCACCGTCCCGCCGCCGGACAGGCAGGTTCTATGCGCGTGCCGGAAGGCGCAACCAGCTTTTCCACACGGCCAAACGCAACGTTTTTCGTCACCTTGACAAGCCGCACGTCACACTGGTCGCCCACGGCGGTGCGCGGGACAAACACCGCGCGTCCCCCGATTTTGGCGAACCCCGTGCCATCCGCGGTATAATCGCTGATCTGGCAGCGATAAATTTTATTTTTAATAAGCTCCATTCCTCACGGCGCTCCTTTTTCCGGTTTGTATCCGTATTATATCATGCTTCCGGCACATACTGCAATCGAAAGGAGCGGTACGAATGGAACGAAATGAAAAGAAAAAGCGCGTCTCCGCGGATATCCCCTTTTCTTTCCTCAATGAGATGGGACACAACACCCGCGCGATGGAGCGGTTCTTCGATCTGCCGCGGGAAACGCAGGAGACGCTGACCGACGCGGTTTCCATTGCGGACGACCCGAACGAGCGGTCCGAGCAGGCGCTCAAGTCCTTGGCCAACGGCGGCGAGGGCTACTGCGAGCGGTTTTAAAAAGCAGAAAAGCGTCCATACGGACGCTTTTCTGCTTTTTGTTCTGTTTTTCCTCTTATTCTCCCTGATTCATCGCAGAAAGGCGCTGCAAAATCAAGGTGATCTCCTGCGCGGTGATCGGCTCCTCCGGCCGGAAACGGCCGTCCCCATCCCCTTGAAGGATGTTTTGCGCCGCCATTTTTTCAATCGCCGCCTGCGCCCAATAGCCTTGATATACATCGGTAAACACGGGCGCCCCTGCTGTGGAATCGCTGTCGGACAGCGTGGAAGCGATCACGCAGAATTCCGCGCGGGTAAGGAGCGCGTCCGGCTGATAGCTGCCATCCGCATAGCCGTTCAGCAGGCCGCGGTCGTGCAGCCGCGCCAGCGCAGCCGCGTGCGCACTGTCTGGGCTTACATCTGCAAACCGCGCCAGCTCGGGCTGCTCCACCGCAGTCTGATCGGTCAGGCTGTCCGCCAGCAGCACCGCCGCCTCCCCGCGCGTGACCGGCGCCGTATCATCCGACCTTGGGATATTCGTCTTGAGCAGCGGCGTGACCTTGCCTGTGGCCGCATCCACCCGCGCGGCAAACGGAAACTGTACGTTTTTTCCCGCCGCCCTGGTCGTCTGCGCAAATACGCGGTTCTGTGCGACCATGGCTTCCAGCTCATCCGCGCAGGCCTTCAGGTCGTCCTCGGTCAGGGAAAGGATCGCCGCGCGTTCCGCCGCATAATCCGCCTGGGTGTGTCCGGACCGTGCCAGGCCCAAGCCGCTTGCCCGCGACCATTCCGCGTCCATGTCAAAGGTGTTGACCGCATTTACCTGAAAGCCCGCCAGCTCGCTCGGCGCAAGCTGCATCGACCGCAGGTAATCCGCCGCCCCGCGGAACACCGCCACCGCCTCGTCCACGCTCACGCCGCCTGACGAAACCATGGTAACGCCGTTTGCATCGAACAGCAGGCTCGCGCCATAGGCGCCGCGCTTGTCGCGCAGCTCCGGCAGCATGTATTTCGCAGTCAGCAGCGGCCCCAGCACATCGTAAACCGCCATATTTTCCGGCGGCGTGCGGAACTGGCCGGTCAGCATGACATGGTTGGCGTCCTGCGTGTTTGAGGATACCACAAGCGCGCTCGGCCATCCGCCGGAAATCCATTCGCAGGAGGCTATGCCTGTTCCCGCGGGCAGCGCCGCGACAAATGCCGCAGCCGCGCGCCGGAACGCTTCAAAATCCGCGCGGCTTCCGGTAAACTCCGCGACCACCCCTGTGCGCTGAAGTACACGCTCCAGCAGGGTGCGCATCTGTTCGAGCAGCGCGGCGTCCCCGCCCTCGTTTGCCGCCGCTTCCTCAATAAACGCCTTATAAGACATAGACGAGCCGACAAACCCCGCCGGAACGCGGTCCATGAAGCGGTTTGCTTGGGTGCTGGATTGCAGCATCATGCTGTATTCATAGTAATACGGATCCCGATATTGTGCGCGCAGGCTGTCTCTCCGTTCGGTCAGAAAGGTACGTAACGCAGCCGCATCCGCTAACGGCTGCCCACGCAGCAGCTCTGCCGCCGCCTGTACCGCATCCGCGGCCTTTCCGGCTTCCACACCGCCACCGAGGGCGAATGCAGGCTGAAGCGTATCCGGTGCGTCATACCGTTCGCCCGAAGACATTCCAGTATAAAGGGACAGCCCTGCCTCCTCGAACTGATCGTTCAGATATTCGCACAGCAGGCACCATACGGAGGCTTCCTCCTGCCGAAGTTCGATTGGGAAATAAAGAGAAAATGCCGGCGCTTCCGTATCCGTCGCCTCATTGAAATACCAGGTCACGCCATCCGTGGTTTGGCTCGTCTGTTCCATGGAAAACGGGTCCTCTGAAAAGGCGTTCAGGTCGAGTGTGGGAAGTTTGGCGAGTACCGCTGGATCATCCGGCTGGTCCAGCCAAGCATTAAACGCCTCGGTGTCCCGCTTCACCTGCTCCAATCCGGCCGCGTCCAACCGCGGTTCGGGGATGGAGTACTTAGCCGCGCCATTGCCGGAGATGACGATTGTTTGGAACTTGCTGTCCCTCCATTCTGCCGCAAGCGACTTAAAATATGACATATCCTGTCGCAAATCCGCAATAACGTCCGATCGGTCGATGCAAGCGAAGGGGTCCCCCGCATAGGTGAAGCCCATAAACACCTCTTCCCGTGCAAACTGCTGCGCTTTCTGCTGCTGGTCAAGCACTTCGTCCAGTAACGCGGTTGGGAAGCCGTTTTGCGCCGCATCCTCCAGCAGCTTTTGGAATACCGAAACCACCTCATCCTTTTGCTCCACCGGCACCTCGGACAGTATCACGCCGACATTGTAGATGCCGCCCGCATTGCCGCCCACCGTATAGGGCAGCGCCTCGGGGAACGCCTCGCCAAGCTGCCGCTGCAGACAGGTCAGCATCGCGCCCCAGGCCTCCATCTTCCCTGTATCCAGGATGCTCGGCCCATGCGCCATAAAGCCGATGTCCACCGTCTGCGTGGAACCGGTCACATTATACTCCTGTACGATCTGCGCTTGCGCGATCGGCTGTGCTTGGATGGTCACAGCCGGCGTTTCACCTTTGTCTGTTTTATTCAAATATCCATCCAGCATTTTGAGCGTTTTACCGATATCCTGCTTTCCCGCCGTATATACCAGCATATTGGATGGGCGGTAATAGGTGTCGTATACCCACATGACGTCCTCATAGGTCAGGTCAAGCAGCTCCGGTATCGCGCCGCCGGAATCAAATGTTGCTGGGGAGTCGCCATAGAGGTTTTCATACAGCTTATCGGATACAAAATCTAGCGAATTCTGGTCTGTATCCAGGCTTTTCAGCCGCAGCTCGCTGTACACAATACCGTTATATCGCGCTTTTCCGTCCGAATATTCGATGCGGATACCCTGCTGCTTGAAAATATTCGGCTCGCTGCGCAGCAGCGGGAACAGCACACACGTCGTATAAATATCCGCGAGATTATAAAAGTCTTGCTCCGCCTCGGTGCGGAAAACATAGGTGGTATAATCCTCGCTCGTATACGCGTTCAGTTCCTGCGCGACCGAGCTGTTGCGCAGAATATGCATCAGGTCATTGAGAGGATATTGCTCGCTTCCGTTGAGCAGGGAATGCTCCAGAACATGGTTCGCGCCCTTGCTGTCCTCCGGCGGGGTTCGGAAGCCGATCGCGAACTCGCGCGTTTCGCTGCCGTTTTCCAGCCAGACGACCTGTGCGCCCGTATCCGTATGCCGGAGCAGATGGTATGTTCCTTCGCCTGTACCCTGCGTTTTTACCTCGGTAAACCCGTGCTGCCCGTATCTGCCCGCCGCGGCCGCCTCCGCCGGCACGAGCGGCAGCAGGAGCGCAAGCACTGTTGCGAATGCCGCCAACCGTTTTTTCATGGGATACACCTCACCCTCGTGTATTATCTGTACTGTATGTAATAGTACAGCTATATATTAACAAACCGCTGCCGACTTGTCAACAGCGGTTTGCCTGTTTTTTTACGCCTCAATGACCTCCTGCGCCATCTGGAAGAAATCATCCATCGTCAGGCTGCCCGGGTCAAAGGTATAGATCGAATAAGCGATGTCACCCTCGATCCACGATACGCGGTAAAACACCTTTTCCTCACGCTCGTCCGAACCGTAAGCAATATTGATCTCGCCGCGATCGAATGCCGCCTGTTCCTCCGCCGTGGGCTGGCTGTTGCCATCAGCCGGCAAATAAATGCCCTTCATCTCGCGGTAGTGTACCTCGGTACCCGCCACCGTGCGTACCGTATCGTAGGGAGAGGTATACTCGCCTTCCTCCTGCACCGGATCAAAAGCCAATGTCAATTTTACGCCATCCTGCTCATAATCGAGCTGAATACCGGTAAATGAACCCAGAGTATGGTTGTTTTCGTCCCGTTTATCGGTCGTGCTCTCGTTACCCTTTTCAAAGACGAAGCCATTCGAGAATGACTCAACATATTTCGCTCCCGCTATATTTTCCTGCACATAGGCGGCTGTTTTTTCGAAATCTGTCCAGTTCTTATCCAGTCGGGTACTCGATCCCCAGCTTACAACGCCGCTGCCCGCGACCGCGCCGGTCACGGCAACTGCTGCCACCAGGCATACCGCTGCCAGACGCTTGCCCCATTTGGGCCGGCGGCGCAGTTCTGCGGGCGCTCCGCTCTTCAGCGCAAAATCAATCCGTGTCTTCAGCTTGTCGGGCGCTTCCAGCCCCTCTGCACACTGCTTCATCGTCTCTCTGATCGTGCGGTCCATCTTCATTTCATCCATTTGTTGCAGCCTCCTTTGGCTTTCCCTCTTTTGCGGTCAGCGCCTGCCGCAGATGGCGGCGGGCGGAAAACAGGCGGGATTTTACCGTACCTTCGGTCACGCCCAGCGTGCATGCGATCTCCTTAACCGGAAGGTCGTCAAAGTAATACAGAATCGTCACGACGCGCCGCTTTTCATCCAGCGCATACAGCGCTTCATACAGCCGCCGCTGCTCGTCGGTGCGGAGTACGGCGGACAGCGCGCTTTCCGCCTCTCCGGTTTCAAAGAATTCCGCGACCGGTGTCTCGCGTTTGGTTTTCCGGCAGTACTTCCACGCTGCCCGCGACAGCGTTTTCAGCAGCCACGGTCGGAATTTCGCACCGTCTTTCAGCGATCCGATCGACCGCGCGCAGATGACGAACGCCTCCTGCGTCAAATCTTCACCGTCCGCACGGTTTCCCGTAATCAGGCATGCGACGCGGTAGGCGTCGTTTTTATAGCGCGCATACAACTCGTCAAACGCCTGCATATCGCCCCGCTGCATCCGGCGAACCAGTTCTTCATCGGTCATGTTTGCAATGTCCTTTCTCCGTTTTCGGTGTACCTGATAATAAGAGCACCGAAAACGGCAATCGGTTCAAAAAATTTTTTTAAGTTTATGCGCCGCCTGTTTTGGTACACCTGTCAATAAGAGCCGGCCTCCTGCCGTTTGGTTCAAAAAAAAACGCGAGCCAGGTCGCTGGCCGTGCGGCGCGGCCCCTTTCCCTGATATGACTATACTATACCCGAAATCAGACGCGGAGGAAAGTCCCTGCCACCCGCTGCGCGGATATTTTTCACGGCTCCCGCTTTCTATCGTGCATCATATCGGCACTCTAAAAAGACTATTTATTCATTTTTATAAAAACAAGACCGATATTCGCAAAAAACATCTCTATTCTACGTTTTCAGCGTCAAACCGTGCGCAAATAAAAAGCAGCCTTTCCGGCTGCTTTTGCTTTGTGGTTCTCTTTTCGCGCGGTTTCTCCGCGTTTATCCGATGTTTTGCGGCAGCCGTTTCAGCCCAGCTTGGGGAACAGCTCCTGATCGATCACCGCGTCAAGCGTCATACCTGCGTAAGCGATCTGGGCTAGCCCGTCGATGAACCGCGTGACCGCTGCCAGCAGCACGGAAATATTATCCGCAATAAACGGGATGATCTTTTCCAGCTCCAGCGAGCCATCCACTAAGGTATTGTGCTTCAGGTAGATCTGCCCCGCCTGCTCAAAAAAGCCGAACGCACCCAGCGCGCAGAAATCGTTGCAGTAGACGCACGCCTTGCGAAGCTGCGTCTCATGCGTATCCGGCGCGCCCTGGAACAGTGTGACGAAAAACTGTAGCAGCCCCATATCCTCCGCCGGAAGCTGCATCGGGATAAAGCAGCATTCTATCACAACGTCCTTGGCCACTTTGCCCTGACGCATAGCCTCGCACCGCAGCAGCGTCGGCGCGCCCTCCTGCCGCATTACCTCCGCGCGGAACCCGTTCTGATTCAGCACATCGGACATACAGCCCAATATCTGTTCCTGTTGCTCTATTTTCATATTCCGATATCTCTCCTTATGGAACACGGCGCGGACTCCCTGCCGCGCCGTGCATCGCTTATTTAACGCCGATGTCCCTGCGGTAATGCGCCGCCTCAAAATGGATTTTTTCCACATCCGCATACGCTTTGCGGATTGCTTCCTCCAGCGTGGGGGCGACCGCGGTCACGCCCAGCACACGCCCGCCGCTGGTGACGAATGTACCACCCCTGACCGCCGTACCCGCGTGGAACACGAACGAATCCTTCACATCCGCAAGGCCGGTAATCTCCTTGCCCTTTTCATACGCCTTGGGGTATCCGCCGGACGCCATGCAAACGCAACACGCAGCGTTGTCGGCCCAATGGATCTCGATTTCATCCAGTTTTTCGTCGATCACTGCATTGAAAATATCGAACAGATCGGTTTCCAGCCGCGAAAGCACGGCTTGCGTTTCCGGATCGCCAAACCGTGCGTTATACTCGATCACCTTCGGCCCCTTGGGCGTCAGCATCAGGCCGAAATACAGCACGCCCTTGAACGGCCGCCCTTCCTTGGCCATCGCCGCGACCGTCGGCTGGAAGATCGTTTCCATACAAACGGCCGCGATCTCCTCCGTATAAAAACGGGAAGGGGAAAACGCCCCCATGCCGCCGGTGTTCGGTCCCGCGTCACCGTCGTAGGCGCGCTTATGGTCCTGCGCGGACGGCATGGTTTTCAGGTGCTTCCCGTCCACAAACGCCAGCACACTAACTTCGGGACCGGTCAGGTATTCCTCGATCACCACGCGCGCGCCCGCGCCGCCGAACGCATGCCCGTCGATCGCGTCCCTGACCGCAGCAACCGCTTCTTCCTCTGTCATTGCCACCGTTACTCCTTTGCCCAGCGCCAGGCCGTCCGCCTTGACCACAATCGGAGCGCCGTTCCGCCTGATGTAGTCGATCGCGGCGGTGGAATCCTCAAATACCGCATAGGACGCGGTGGGGATGCCGTATTTCTTCATCAATTCCTTGGCGAATGATTTGCTCCCCTCAATAACTGCCGCGTTTTTCCGCGGGCCGAACGCGCGGATGCCCGCTTCTTCGAGCGCATCCACCATGCCCAGCGCCAGCGGATCATCCGGCGCGACCATCACCAGATCCGGCCGCTGTGCCTTTGCAAACGCAACGACACCGTCGATATCGGTCGCCTTGATCTCCACGCATTCCGCTTCCTGCGCGATGCCGCCGTTGCCCGGCGCGCACCAGATATGATCTACCTTGGGGCTTTTTTTCAAAGCGTGGACGATCGCGTGCTCACGGCCGCCGCCGCCGATTACCAAAACTTTCATGATTTATCTACCTCCATACGGATGTATTGCTGCTGGGCGCGGAACATATCCACCAGTAGGGCGACATGGGCCAACGGCAGCAGCATGCTGGCGATCCGGATCCCCTGCGCGACCACCGGCTCCTCCAGCCAGTCGAACGCCATGACAAGCCACAGGATATACCCTGTGCTCCATACAGCCACCAGCACCCATTCCAGAACGACCTGCCGCCCCGCCGCGCGCATCTGGTCCGCCGCCGCAAGCAGCAGCATGCAGCCGAGCAGAATAAGCGGCACAAGCGAAGCATACTCCAGGATATTCCCCCAATACGGCGGCAGGACCGCTGGCCCGCAGACCACCGTAAAGCCGATCAGCACATCCGCTGTGATACTCGCCCGCCGGAACCACGGAGACGCCTGTTGTTGGGAAAGCGCGCCCGCCGAGATCACGGCATACGCCACCAGCTCCAGCATCCAGTTGCCCGCCAGTGCCGTGCTGCCCAGCATCGCCAGCTTGATCACAATGCCGGCCGCGATCCCCAGATAGGCGTAATAGCTTTTGAGAACATTCATACTTTATCCTCCGCAAGCAGCGTTTTCGCGCGCCACAAATACCGCACCATCCAAGCATAGGAAACCACCGCCGCAAGCAGCGCCACAACCTCCAGCCCCATCTGCACGCAGAACAGCACGGTATACGCGCCCTGCTGGACCGAAAGCTCGGCCTGCCCTTCGAAATACGGCAGAAAGCCCATCATGGACGCGCCGCGCTGCACAAGCGTCGCCATCGCCCAGGTGCGGCCCAGGCGCAGCGTCTGCTCAGAGGCGTCGGCTGCGCGCAGCCGGCGGTCAAAATCGCGCTCCATCGGCAGGTAGAACAGCAGGAACAGCAGGTTGACCGCCATATTGCCGACCCATGCGGGATCCGTACCGTTCGGTACCGTCACCGTGAGCAGAGCACCCACCGCTGACGCGCCCAAAGCGACCCAGCAACGCAGCCAGAATGCCGCAAATGCGTTCATCAGATAGCACAGCGCCATCAGCAGCATACCGACCGGCCGGAGCGTCCCATTGAGGAACAGGGACGCCACTATCTGCGCGGCAAAGGCAGCCAGCGTCCAGACCGCCGCACCGGAAGCGTTGCTCCGGCTCAATGATGGAACAGGCGCATGCCGGTGAACGCCATCACAATACCATATTTGTTCGCGGTTTCAATCACGTTATCATCGCGGATCGAGCCGCCCGGCTGGACGATATACTGCACGCCTGACTTGCGCGCGCGCTCTACATTATCCCCAAACGGGAAAAATGCGTCGGAACCGACCGTGACGCCGGCATTGCCCTTGATCCAGGCCAGGCGCTCCTCACGGGTGAGCGGCTCCGGCCTGACCGCGAATGTATTCTGCCAAACGCCCTCCGCCAGCACATCCTCGTATTCGTCCGAAATATATACGTCGATCGCGTTGTCGCGGTCCGGACGGCGGATACCTTCCTTGAACTGCAGGCCCAGCACCTTGGGATGCTGGCGCAGGAACCAGTTATCCGCCTTATTGCCCGCAAGGCGCGTGCAGTGGATGCGACTCTGCTGGCCCGCGCCCACGCCGATGGTCATACCGTCCTTCACATAGCACACGGAATTGGACTGCGTATACTTAAGCGTGATCAGCGCGAGGATCATATCATGCCTGGCGCTTTCCGGCAGCTCCTTCTGCTCGGTCACGATATTGGTGAGCAGGCTTTCATTGATCTCATAATCGTTATAGCCCTGCTCAAAGCGGATGCCGAAGATATCGCGCTGCTCAACCGGCTTCGGCGCATAGTCCGGATCGATCTTAACCACATTGTAGCCGCCCTTGCGCTTGGTCTTGAGGATCTCAAGCGCCTCGGCAGTGTAGTCCGGCGCGATAATACCGTCCGATACCTCCCGCGCGAGATAAGCTGCGGTATCCGCATCACAGGTATCCGACAGCGCCGCCCAGTCGCCGTAGGAGCACAGGCGGTCCGCGCCGCGCGCGCGGATGTAGGCGCATGCGATCGGCGACAGTTCGTGGTCAGCCTCCACGAAATAGATCTGCTTTTCCACGTCGGTCAGCGGCTTACCCAGCGCCGCGCCCGCAGGCGAAACATGCTTGAAGGAGGCCGCGGCCGGCAGGCCGGTCGCCTTTTTCAACGCCTTGACCAGCTGCCACGCGTTGAACGCGTCGCAGAAATTGATATACCCCGGCTTGCCGTTCAGGACCTCGATCGGCAGCTCGCCCTCGGTCATAAAAATGCGCGCGGGCTTCTGGTTGGGGTTGCAGCCGTATTTCAATGCCAGTTCTTTCATTCGTTTCCCCTCATTTCACATGCTTGTTTTTGATGACCTGCTCGTATTTACCCGTTTCCAGGTCGATATACCGCACGAAGAGCGAAATCTTGTTCTGTTCGTTCAGGCTGTCCCACATCATGTCCGCGAACTCCTGCAGCGGCAGCTCGATGCGGACGCATTTCGGCTCGCCGCGGAACGGGAGCAGCGGGTCGCCGTCGCACAGGTAGGTATGGATAAAATGGCCCAGCCCAGGCACCGGTTTGTCATATTCATAGAAAAAGCGCTTGTTCGAGGTCCGGTCGGAGGTAAAGTTTTTGAGAATAGACAGGCTGTACGAGCCGTCCTCGTTGATCACGCCGGAAATGCGGGAGGTATAGTTGGGCGCGTCCGGCTCAAACTGGCGGGTGCGCAGGGCGTCGATATAGCTTTTTCCCTGCCGCAGATAGTCGCAGATCGTATCCGTCTGGTCGCCGTTGGTCACGACCGTCCTACCCGCGCAGACACGGACCGGATGATAAATAATCAGGGAGGGGTCGGTCATTCGGGACGGGTCAAACGCTTCCGTGCGGATTCCATCCTCGGTTTCCACAAACACGCGGTTCCGGCTGTTCTCCGACCGGCCCATGATGAAATAGGCCGCAACGTTCCTTTTGTTATCCTTTGTACGGCCGAAAATGATGCCGCGGCCCGGATAGGTGTTGGACACCAACTCATCCGCGATATTGAACACATTTTTGCTCATAACGCAAACACACTCCTTTGTTACTTTCTCTTGACGGCCGCGCCGTCGACGGTCAGCCTGCCCGCGCAGAAATCGGACACGGCTTGCGGAAGCAGCTGCCATTCCGCCTGAACCATCACGCGCTTCTGCAGCGTCTCCGGCGTGTCATCGTCCTCCACTTCAATCGCTTTCTGCGAGATAATCGCGCCTCCGTCCACCACTTCAGATACAAAATGCACGGTCGCGCCGGTCACCTTCACCCCTTTTGCCAAAGCCGCTTCATGGACGCGCAAGCCGTAGAAGCCCTCCCCGCAGAACGCGGGGATCAGCGAGGGATGGATATTGATGATGCGGTTCTCATAACGGCGGCAGAAGTCCGCGCTGAGCACGGTCATAAAGCCTGCGAGCACAACCAGCCCGATCTCCCGTTCGCGCAGCAGCGCGTCCAGCGCAGCGCCGTATGCGTCGGGAGAAGCGAACTCCCTGCGCCGCAGCACCGCGGAGGGGATACCGGCCTTCGCCGCCCGTTCCAGCGCAAACGCGTCCGGATTGGAGGAGACGACAAACGCGATGCGCCCGTTTTCGATCTTGCCCGCCTGCTGCGCATCGATGAGCGCCTGCAGGTTCGTACCGCCGCCAGAAACCAAAACTGCAATGTTTATCATATTGGATCTCCATTTTCTGCGCCGCAGCGCGCATTGAATCAAACTCTGCGTAGCCGCGCCGGCGTCAGACGAGTTCCACGCCCTTCTCGCCGTTCACGCACTCGCCGATGATATACGCCTTTTCTCCCGCGGCCGAGATCGCGGCGACCGCGCGCGACGCGTCCTCCGCGGCAACCGAAAGCACCAACCCCGCGCCCATATTGAACGTGTTGTACATATCGCGCTCCGGTATGCCGCCCGTTTTGGCAATCAGGCCGAACACCGGCGGCACCGGCATGGCGCTTTTTTCGATCTTCGCGCAAATGCCTTCGGGCAGCATACGCGGCACGTTTTCGTAGAAGCCGCCGCCGGTGATATGGCTGATGCCCTTGACATCCACCTTACCCATCAGGGATTGGATCGCCTTGACGTAGATTTTGGTCGGGGTGAGCAGCTCCTCGCCCAGGGTTTTACCAAACTCGTCGATATAGCGGCGCACGGACTTTTCATTGATGCCGAGCGTCTTGCGCACGAGCGAATAGCCGTTCGAGTGTACGCCCGAGGAAGCCACGCCGACCAGCGCGTCGCCCTGCCGGATCGTCGTCCCGTCGATCATTTTCTCCTTATCCACCATGCCGACCGAGAACCCTGCCATGTCGTACTCGTCCTCCGGATAAAAGCCGGGCATCTCCGCGGTTTCGCCGCCGATCAGCGCGCAGCCCGCCTGGCGGCAACCCTCCGCGATGCCGGAAACCATCTGCGCGATCTTGGCCGGATGGTTCTTACCGACCGCGATATAATCCAGGAAAAACAACGGCTGTGCGCCGCAGCACGCGATGTCATTGACGCACATGGCCACGCAGTCGATGCCCACCGTGTCGTGCTTATCCATCAGGAAGGCCAGCTTGAGCTTGGTACCCACACCGTCCGTACCGGAAACCAGGATGGGGTCGGCCATGCCCTTGAAATCCGGACGGAACAGGCCACCAAAACCGCCCAGCGTACCCATCACGCCCTTGGTAAAGGTCGATTCGACCATCGGCTTCATCAGCTTGACCGCTTCATAGCCCGCAGTCACGTCAACGCCGGCAGCCTTGTAGCTTTCAGAACGGCTTTCACTCATAGTAATACTCCTTCGTCGTTTAATATGGGGAGCGGCTTATTCTTTGCCGCTCCAGCAGTAGGTGCAGACCTTATCGTGGTCCAGGCCGATGGCCTCCAGCAGTCCGTCAAGCGACTGATAGCCGAGCGAACTGAATCCAAATTTTTCGCAAATTGTCTTGAGCATGCACTGGCCGCGCTTGGTATTCGCATCCGCGTATTCCTCCAGGTGCTTCTGCCCCTCATCGCCCTCCAGCTCCTGCACGGTGCGGCGGGCCAACAACTCCATCTCGGAATTACTGGAGGAGAAATTCAGGTATTTGCAGCCGTACATGATCGGCGGGCAGGCCGACCGCATATGGACCTCTTTTGCGCCGGATTCGTACAGGAACTCAACGGTTTCACGCAGCTGGGTGCCGCGCACAATCGAGTCGTCCACGAACAGCAGCTTTTTCCCCTCGATCAGCTCGGGTACTGGGATCTGCTTCATCTTGGCGACCTGATTGCGGATCTTCTGGTTGGCCGGCATGAACGAGCGCGGCCAGGTCGGGGTATATTTGACAAACGGACGCGCAAACGGTTTGCCGCATTCGTTGGCGTAGCCGATCGCATGCGGCACGCCGGAATCCGGCACGCCGGCAATAAAATCCACATTTTCCGCCAAGCCGCGCTTTTTATCGTCGCACGCCATGATCTCACCGTTGCGGTAGCGCATCACCTCGACGTTGACACCCTCATAATTGGAATTGGGATAGCCATAATACGTCCAGAGGAACGCGCATATTCTCATTTCCTTTCCGGCCGGCGACAGCGTTTCAAATCCATCCGCCGTGACCTTGACGATCTCGCGCGGCCCAAGCTCATAGGCATCCTCATAGCCGAGCTTGTGGTACGCGAACGACTCGAACGAAACGCAATGCCCGTCCTCGCTTCTGCCAATCAGCACCGGCAGGCGACCCAGCCTGTCGCGCGCGGCGATGATCCCCTCCCGCGTCAGCGCGAGCAGGGTGAGCGAGCCGTCGATCAGCTCCTGCGCGTGCAGGATGCCGGATACCAGGTCGTCCTTCTGGTTGATGAGCGCCGCAACCAGCTCGGTGGAGTTGACCTTGCCCGAACTCATGGCCATGAACTGATGGCCATGGTCGGAAAAATAGCGGGAAACCAGCTCCTCCGCGTTGTTGATGATACCAACCGTGGTCAGCGCGTACAGGCCAAGGTGGGACCGCACGAGCAGCGGCTGCGGGTCGGTATCGCTGATGCAGCCGATGCCGCTGCAACCCTGGAAATCCTGCAGATCCTTTTCAAATTTGGTCCGGAACGGGGTATTTTCAATATTGTGGATCTGGCGCTGAAAGCCGACCTCCTTGTCGTAGACGATCATGCCGCCCCGCCGTGTACCCAGGTGCGAATGATAGTCCACGCCGAAAAATATATCCAGTACGCAGTCCTGCTTGCAGACCGCGCCAAAAAATCCTCCCATAGTTGCTCCTTATCTTTTTCCGGTTTTGGGTTTGCCCGATCAGGCGCGTTCCCGCAGGCGGTTACTTGCCCAGCACGCGCTTCATGATCTCCTGGTACGCTTCCTCGACGCCGCCCAGGTCGCGGCGGAACCGGTCCTTATCCAGCTTCTCCTTGGTGGTCTTGTCCCACAGGCGGCAGGTGTCCGGACTGATCTCGTCGGCCAGCACGATTTTACCGTCCGCAGTCTTGCCGAACTCCAGCTTGAAATCGACCAGGAGTACGTTCAGCGTATCGAAATACTGCTTCATGACCTCGTTGACCTTGAACGCCATGCCCTTGATCTGCTCGATCTCCTCGCGGGTGGCGAGTTTCAATGCGATCGCGTGGTACGCATTCATGAGCGGGTCGCCCAGATCGTCGTTCTTATAGGAGAATTCGACGGTCGGCTCGTCGAACACGATGCCCTCCTCCACGCCGTAGCGCTTGGCAAAGGAGCCGGCCGAAATGTTGCGGATAATGACCTCGAGCGGTACGATAGAAACCTTTTTCACAACCGTTTCGCGCTCAGAGAGCTGCTCGACGAAATGGGTCGGCACCCCCTGCTGCTCCAGAAGCTGAAACATGTGGTTGGACATGACGTTGTTGATCGCGCCCTTGCCGACGATCGTCCCCTTTTTCTCCCCGTTGAACGCGGTCGCGTCATCCTTGTAATCGACGATGACCAGGTTCGGGTCGTCGGTCGCAAACACTTTCTTTGCCTTTCCTTCGTACATCTGCTCTTTCTTTTGCATGTCCATTTCCTCCATTTATATGTGTAATTTAAAAACAAACAAACCTTTGTTTTTGGGTTTTACCCAGTCCGCGCAGGTGGTTACGCAAACTGCGCCTTTACCTTTTCATCCTTGTCCATGACCTCGTCGGCCATTTCCTGCTTAAACTGCCGCAGCTTTCCGGCAAGCGCTTCGTCCGACAGGGCGAGCATCTGCGCCGCTAGGATGGCTGCGTTGTCCGCGCCGTCAATCGCCACGCACGCGACCGGAATGCCCTTGGGCATCTGCACCATGGACAGCAAGCTGTCCATGCCGCCCATCACGCTGGTTCCCATCGGCACGCCGATGACCGGCAGCGTGGTGTAGGCTGCCAGCACGCCGCCCAAATGCGCGGCCTTGCCCGCCGCTGCGATGATCACGCCGAAGCCCTCTGCCGCCGCGTTTTTCGCAAGCTGCTCCGCCGCCGCGGGCGTGCGGTGCGCGGAGCAGATCCGCACCTCGGCCGGTATGGCAAACGATTTCAGCCGGTCCACGCATTTTTCCATAACCTTCAGGTCGCTGTCCGACCCCATGACGACGAGCACCTTTTTCATCGCATATTCCTCCTCAAAAACAAATGAGGACACGGATAGACCCGTGTCCTATATACGCGCTCAATTAGCTGCACCGATGCCCGAAAGCATGCACGAATGCCCGGTACCCAGATTGAAGAACTGCATGCGGATAGACTGCGCCGCCTTATCCAGAAACACGCTTCCGATCATGTGTACACCTCTTTCGCTGCTTGTCCTGCTATCAGTGGAGATACATCAATATTTTATCCAAAGCGCCTGTGTATTGCAAGCGTTTTACGCCGTTTTTTCTCGTTTTGTACAAATGCCCAAAGATGGGGGCCGCGGCTCTCAGCTTTCGTGCAGAACGCCCTTTCCGTACAGCACCGCCTCAATCTGGCGCACGCGCTCGCTCCAGGAGCACTGCGCGCCATAGGACAGCCGTTTGGCCACTTTCTCCGGATCATTTTCCGTCGCTGCCGCGTCGCACATAGCGATAAACTCGTCCGCGTCGTGCGCGATATACACCACGTCCGCGAAATCCTCGACCTGCAGCGGCTCGCGTGTGGAAACCACCGGCTTGCCGGTCGCAAGGTACTCGTAAAACTTGAGCGGGGATACATCGCGGCTCAGCGCACCCGCGCGAAACACATTCAGGCATACATCCATCTGCGCCAGGTACGCAGGCAGCTCGGGCTGCGGCACCAGGCCGTGGAACACGATATTGGGATACTGCCGCAAATGCGACAGGTCCACGCCCGGCAGCGTCCGGCCGATCAGGAAAACAGTCGCATCCGGCCGATCCTTTGCCAGCTTTTCGATCAGCGCGTAATCGATGCACTCCTGCAGCATGCCCACAAACCCGAACACTGGATGCTTCAAGCTTTTCATATCTTCCGGACAAGGCAGGCTGCCTTTTTCGGTCTGCACGCGCGAAAAGATCTCATACGCCGCGCCATTCGGGATCATTTTTGTCGTGGGGTTCACCTTTTCCAGCGTTTTGGCCAGCCCGACCGCAGTCGCGAACACCTGATCCGCCACCCCCGCAAGGTCGCGCTCCATCCGGTCCACCACCACCGGATCGATATGCCCCTTGTAAGCCGAATGGCGGTCCACGCAGTCATAAACCAGCGCGCGGTGCGGCACATGCGCCGCGATATCGCAGGAGGACGGCGAGTAGCACCAGAGCACCGTTTCCTCCCCGAAGCCGTGCTCGCACATCTTCCGGCGCACGAATGCGGCCTGGCGCTTCTGGTTGAGGCGGTTGACCCACCGGAACTTGTTGAAAAACGGCAGGACGGGCGGCAACGCGTAGACAGTGATGTTTTCATGCCCCTCCACCTTTTCCCCCGGCCGCTTGTATTTCGAGAGATACGCGGACGCTTTTTTGGCCTTGAGCGGCGCAATCACCGACACCGGCGGATCAAAATACAGCACCTCCGCGTTCCGCAGGCGGCTCATCACGTTCTGCTTGCGGGTCGGCAGCGGGTGGTAGTTGGTCGTCGACAGACAGACGATATGGTTTTTCATGCGTTTTCCCCGTCCTTTTTTTCACACTTCAATCCCAGCAGCAGCGCAGCGCAGCGCACGTTCTCCTGCTCGCGCTCGCGCAGCATTCCGGCGGTGCGGCGCACCTCCCCATCCAGCGCGCCGGACACACACTCGTCGATCAGGCGGCACAGCGGCTCCGCGCGCACGGTCTGCAGCTGCAGACAGGTGCGGCTGCCGATATATTTGAGAAAACCGTCCACCTTGATGTCGTAGCTCATGCCCACGACCGGCACGCCTTGTCCAGCGGAAAACATCAGCGAGTGCAGGCGGATGCCGACCACGGTTTTCATGCGCGCCAGGATGCCGATGGTCACCTCGATCGGCTGGCGGGTGCGCACCGCGTGCCACGGGCAGCGGAGCAGCGCCCCCACCCGCTCGGCGGGCAGCAGGTCGTTCGGGAATTCGATGGGGACGAACACCGGTGTCAGCCCATGTCTCTCATAGGCGTAATTGGCCGCCGCCGCAATCTCGGGCAACGCCGCGTCCAGCCCTTTCCAGTTTCGCAGGCCGAAGCCGATATAGCGCCCCTCAGGATCGATGCCGCTCTGCTCCATGGCGAGCGACACGACCTCGCGCGGCGCGGGGTCCAGGATAATCGTCGGGTCGGCGGATACGCGGATGTCCGGACGGGTCACGCCCATCTCGGCCAGAAGCGAACGGGAGTTATCGTCGCGCAGCGTAATGCGGTCGACCGACCGGTCGATCGTCTTGGCCGCCATGACGCGGTTGCCCGCGCGGTTGATCGGGCCGATGCCGCAGCCGTACATCATCACCTTGCAGCCGCGCTTTTTCGCCGCGCGCAGGGTGTAGCAGTAATACCAGATCGACCGCGTTGAGGTGACGTCCTGCATCAGCGAGCCGCCGCCGTTGATATACAGTGCCGCGCGCCGGAACCGCCGCAGCACGGCGAACACGTTGAACGTATAAATCGCGTTCGTCCGGTAGACCAGGCGAGTCTCTTTCGGGCGGCGGGACATAACGCAGATCGTGCGCTCCGGATCGAGCGCACGCATCTCCTGCACGATCGCCTCCAAAATAGCGTCGTCGCCCGCATTGCCGCGCCCGTACGCGCCGCAGATCACGATGCTCTCGCGCTCGTGTTTGGGCCGGTGGAAGCGGGCGAGCAGATGGCGGTAATTCGCCTCCTGCCGCGCGCACATATTCTCCCGGGAAAACTCGCGGGAGGCCTTGTCGTACAGCGCCTCGGAAAAGGCGCAGCGCAGCGCGGGGTCGTTTGCCAGGCGCGCCATGTATCTGGCAAGCTGGCGGTCGTCCCCAACTGGGAAAATATAGCCGTTTTCGCCCGTGTCGATCAGTTCGGGCATGCCGCCCACATCCGAGCAGATGGTCGCGCAGCCCGCGCAGACGCCTTCGAGGATGGAGTACGGGAAAGTTTCGGACACCGAGGACAAAAGGTTGATGTCCATTGCGCGGAAAAACGGCCCGACTGGGGAAACCCAGCCGCAGAACGTCACGCGCTCCGCCACGCCGAGCTGGGCGCACAGCCTGCGGAGCATCTCCTCATCCTCGCCGTCGCCCGCGATGAACAGGCGCAGCTGCGGCGCCTCCTCAAGCGCCGCGGCAAAGCCGCGCACGGTCGTCGCAATATCCTTGACCGCGGTCAGACGCGCGGCGATCCCGCACAGCACGTCGCCCTCCTCCACCTCCACGCCGTAGGTATCCCGCAGATAGGCAGCACGGTCAAATTCGCCCTCCGGCCGTTTGAAATCCATGCCGTTGTAAATCTTCACAATCCGTTCGGGATCGAAGCCGCGCTCGATCAGCGTGCGCGCCATCCGGTCCGCGACCGGCTGGTAAAAATCCAGAAAACGCAGCGCGACCGCGTTCGCCGCGCCGAATGTATGCTGCTTGAACGGATTGCCGAGATAGTCCAGCTTATAATCCGAATGCACGGTCGTCACGATCGGCACCTGGCGCGAACGGCGTACCATCGCCCCCATCAGATTGGCGCGACCGCCGTGGCAGTGGATAATGTCCGGCCGGAACTCGTCCACCAGGTCGCGCATCGCGCGCGCCGCGCGGAACGGGTTATGCCGCTCGATCACGCGGACGTCGATGCCGCGCTCACGCGCCTCATCCGCAAACGGGCCTGCGCGAAACGAAAGCAGCATAACCTCGTTCCGCCGGCTCAGGCCGGTGACCATATTCATAATGTGGGTTTTGGCGCCGCCCACGTCGCCGCCGCCCATAACATGCATGACTCGCAAGGGCAACTCCTCCTGATAAGGCTGGTAATACTCGCATGAGTATACCATAGTATACCACGGAACACCGGCAAATGCAAAAGAAAGCCGCCCGTCAGGGGCGGCTCTCCCGCTCACGGGAGATAGGTAAGAACGGTCACGCCGTTTTCCGTGCTTTTGGAGAACACGGCGTTGTCCTCATAGCGCAGCACGCCGTATCCCTCGTCCCCGTGATTGAAAGGGATGCGGATATCGTAGCCAAGGTTATCCGGATACGCACAAACGCTCGCCACGACCCTTTCCTTCCCCCACTCGACAAACACAAGCTGCACCATCCCCTCGCTGACGCTCTCCTTGACTGCGTCACTGTCCAGCCGGATGATGCTTTGGATTTCCTCCTTCGAGGTATATGGGCCAAATGTATATACCTCGTCCCACTCGAACGGGACCAGCTCGTTCAGGGATACCTGGGTCGACTCCTCCGGTATTGCCTCCACCGCGTGTTCAAGCGCGCGGGCATTCACACCGGCCAGCCCGCCGCTGAACAGGTAGCCGCCCAAAATAACGGCCAACAGCAAAATAAAAACATAGGATGGTATCCTGATCTTCCCTCTTTGGCTGTACATTGCATTCCTCCGTTCACAGCTTGTGTATTGTTCCATCCGGTTTTATCATAGCATACCGCCGCGCCCGCCGCAAGGAAAAGGCGTTTCCAGCAAAGCCGTATTTGTTTTTGCCGCCATATCATGCTATACTATGGTTATCTGACCGAAAGCGAGGGTTCCTCATTTGTCCGGTAAAAACACTATGACGCGCGACGCGATGCTGTTCCTCCCCGCCAAGGTGGTCGAGGGGCTGCTCGTCATCGCGTGCTCTTCCTTGTATACGCATATTTTCACACAGGGCGCGGTCGGCACGTTCGGCATTGTCAACACGACCGTGCAGTTCTGTTATCTGGTCGTCGCGGGCTGGATGGCGAACGCCGCCACGCGCTATGTGGGCGAGGAATTCCGCAGGGACCGCGCCAGCGCGCTGTTTTCGACCGTTTCAGCCATCTATCTGCTGATCTGCGCGGCCGTCGCGGCCGTCGCGCTCTGCGCGGCCGCGGTCACGCGCGATCCGGTCTGGCTCGGCGGCGCGTGCATGTTCTTCAGCTATACCGTGTTCCAGATCCTCAACTCCGCGCTGATCCAGCTCGGCCGGATGCGCGCCTCCATCTCGCTCAGCCTGTTTTCCGCGGCGGGCAAGCTGGCTATCGCTTATGCGATCGTCCACGGCGCATCCGATTACCCCTCCGCCGCGCCCGCGTTCATCGCCAACACCCTCGCGGACGGTCTGGCCGGCCTGGGCGCGGTCTTCGCGCTGTCCATCCCGACGGTCGCGCGCCTGCGCTGGTTCTCCCGCCCCCTGCTGCACAAGTTTTTCGCCTACGGCGTGCCGCTCATGGGGGTATCGATCGCGGTCGCGCTGCTCAACATGATCGACCGCTATCTGGTGACGGGTTTTTTCGGCAAGGAGGCCTTTGCGGTCTACAACCAGAACAACTCGATCGCTTCTGGTATTTTTACGATGATCTCGGTCGGCATCATGCGCGGCGTATACCCGAACGTGCTGCGCGCCTGGCGCGACGGCGGACAGGCCGCCGCCAAGCCGCTGCTCGACCAGGGCGTGCGGCTGTATCTGCTGATCGCGGTACCGGCTGTCGCAGGGCTGTCCGCGGTGGCGCTGCCCATGTCCCGCTTCCTGTTCGCGGCGGGGTACGACGCGGGCGCGCCGGTCATCGCCTACACCGCGCTCGCCATGCTTTTCATGGGGCTGACCGAATACGCCAACAAGGCGTATGAGCTGGAGCAGTCCACCATCCATGTGCTGCAGAACAGCGCAGCGGCGGCGGCCATCAAGGTGGTGTGCAGCGTTGTGCTGCTCAAAACGCTCGGGTTCACCGGCGGCGCGCTCGGCTCGGTCGTCGCGTTCGCCTCGTATTTTATCATTACGGCGGTGCGCGTGCGCAAGCGCTTTATTTTCCGCGTACCCGCGAAAAGCCTGGCGCGCATCCTGGTCTGTGCGCTGCTCTGCGGCGCGGCGGCGTTTGGCTGCACGCTGTTGCCCGTGAATAACCTGCTGCGGCTGGTCTGCGCGGTCGCGGCGGGCGCGGCGGTGTACGCAGTAGCCATCATCGCCAGCGGCGAGGGACGTGCGGAAGCGCAAGCCGTACTGAAAAGGCTGAAGCGATAATAAAAGGCAGATACGGTCATACTGTATCTGCCTTTCGGGTTTCATCATCTAGTCCTTTCGTGTCAGGAAAAGTCCAAGGAATGCAGCAACCAAGATAAGCGGCGCCACTCTGACAAACAGCCATTCAAATGCGTGCAGCGCAACGCCGAGAACAGCCGTTTCCGGATCACTGTAATCCCAGCCCAGGTAAGGACTTTCCAACGCCAATAAGAATGCAAAAATTGCTGCTATGCCTGCGCACAATGCGATAAGGAGCCAATGCAGCATTTTCTTTCCTGCGGCTTTTCTCTGTGCGAGCTGCAAGTTTATCACCTCTAGCTTTGCGGAAATCGCCTTTAAGTCATCAGCTTCCGGCTCCGTGACGTTTTCTCCAAGCAGCGTGCTCACGGGTGTTGCAAGCGCTTCCGATAGGGAGATCAACATATCAGAATCAGGAACTGACAAGCCTTGCTCCCACTTGGAAATTGTTTGTCGCACCACGTTCAGCTTTACAGCAAGCTCCTGTTGCGAAAGACCTTTTGATTTTCTGATTGCTTTTATGTTTTCTTTGAGCATCGGGGATAGCCTCCATTCTTCTGGTCTTTGTCATAATTATATGAGGAGCTGCCCGTTGCTGCAAGCAACGCATTTTAACATTTAAGCGAATCCCGTCTGCTTTTTCCCGTAAAAAACTTGTTTATCTTCTCTTTTCATGGTACAATGTATTCCTGTATGAGAATGCTGAATAGAGAGGCGTTATAATTATGGAAATGATTCATGAAGCGGGACAGTACGTTGATACCGTCAAGCGCGTCTGCGGCGCGGTCGGTAGCGAGGTCACGTTCCGCGGCACCGTACACCGCGCCCGTGATATGTCCGATTTTTCGTTCATCATCATGCGTGTCGAGCGCGGCCTGATCCAATGCACGTTCCAGGGGGACGAGATCGGCGGCGTCAAGCGCGCGGATATTCGGGACGCCATGGTGCTCGAGGTCACCGGCAAGGTGCATGAGGAACCCCGAGCCGAGCACGGCATCGAGGTTGTGCTGAGCGCGGTCAAGGTCATCGGCCGCCCGTACGAGCAACTTCCCGTGCCGCTGGGCAAAAAATATATGGGCCTGTCGCTCGACGTCGATCTGCCGCTGCGCCCGATCACCCTGCGCCATCCGGTCAAGCAGGCCGTGTTCCGCGTACAGGGCGCGATTGCGGACGGCTTCGCCCAGTATATGCAGGCGCAGGGCTTTACCCACATCCACACGCCCAAGATCGTTGTCGCGGGCGCAGAGGGCGGCGCGAACCTGTTCAAGCTGGACTACTTCGGCCAGCCCGCTTACCTGGCGCAGTCGCCCCAGTTCCACAAGCAGTACCTTGCGGGCGCGTTCGGCCGCGTGTTCGAGATCGGCTCGGTTTACCGCGCCGAGCGGCATAATACCTCGCGCCATTTGAATGAGTATATCGGCCTTGATTTCGAGATGGCCTATATCGATTCCATGTATGACGTGATGGCAATGGAAACCGGCATGTTAAAGTCGGTCATGGCTTACGTCAAGGAGCATTGCGCGGAGGAGCTGGCACTTCTCAAGGCCGACGTGCCGGAGATCCGCGAGATCCCGACCATCCGCTTCCATGAGGCCAAGCAGATCATGGAGGAAAAATACGGCCATAAATCCAAAAACCGTTACGACCTCAATCCGGACGAAGAGGTTCTGCTCTGCCAGTGGGCCAAGGAGCAGCACGACAGCGAGTTCGTATTCGTTACGCACTTCCCGTCCGCCAAGCGTCCGTTTTACGCGATGGACGATCCGGAGGACCCCAAGCTGGCGTTGTCGTTCGACCTGCTGTTCCGCGGGCTGGAGGTCACGACGGGCGGCCAGCGCATCCACGATTATCAGGAGCAGATGGACAAGCTCGCGGCCCGCAAGATGAACGCGGAGCTGTTTGAGTCGTTCACCATTCTGCACAAGTATGGCATGCCGCCGCACGGCGGCCTGGGCATCGGCCTGGAGCGCCTGACCATGCAGCTTCTGAGGCTAAACAATGTGCGCGACGCTTCCATGTTCCCGCGCGACATGAACCGCTTGGAGCCGTAACCCCCTCCCCATCAATTGCTTTGTTCTGAAAAAGGGCCGCTGAAACGATGCGTTTCAGCGGCCTTTTTCTGTTACCCATCCTCAACAAGCCTGTACATGGTTTTACCACAAAAAGTTCTGCTATTTTGTTGTTTTTCTATTTTCTTCTTGTTATGGAATCCACATTGTTCTAAAACCAGCTTTTTATCATTGTTTTCCGGTCGAAATTGTCGTATAGTAAGCACCAGAGCGCGGTACCGCGCACCGTTACCGCCCGCATAGCCGCGGGCTCACCGCTATACGACCAATGAGGAGAATGCAAATGCGAATGAAAAAAACACTGGCCGCGATCCTGTCCTCCACGATGGCGCTGTCCATGCTATCCGTTTCGGCCGCAGCCGCCAACGCAAAGCCCGTTATGGAGGACGCGGCAAACAGTTGGGCCGCCAGTTCGATTGACCGATGGGTGCAGCACGGCATCGTAGAGGGCAACAGCGACGGCACCTTCAAGCCGTACCGCTCCCTGTCCCGTGGCGAGCTTGCCGCTATTTTCACCCGCATGTTCGGCTTGACCGAAAAGGCGGAAAACAAGTATGCCGACCTGACCGGCAGCGAGTGGTACGCGGACGCGATCCTGAAATGCACTGCGGCCGGCATCCTTGAAGGCGACGGAAAAAACGCCAATGCAGCGGCCCCCGTCACCCGTCAGGAGGCAATGACCATGTTCGCCCGCGCAATGGGTATGACGCCGGACGCCTCCCCCGACCTGAGCCAGTTCACCGACGGGGGCCGGGTCGCGGATTGGGCGGCGGGCTATATGGCGCCGCTTGCGGAAATGGGTATCCTGGACGGCGTAGGCGGCGGGCGTGTCGCGCCGGACGAGCATATCGACCGTGCTTCCACCATGGCGCTTCTGGACAAAGCGATCGAGGAATACATAACCTCGTCCGGCGAGATTGCGCTGAAAAATGAAAACGGCTTTACCGTTATCAATGCCGCCGCCAGCGCGCGCGATACTGAGGGCGTCACCCTTTCCGGCAAGGCCGCGGGCCTTGTCATTTCCGCGGGTACCGCGGCGGATGTGACGGCGGACGGCCTTACCGCCGGCAGCGTCCGGATTGATGGGCGGACCTCTGTTTCGCTGGACGGAGCTGCCAGCGCCGGCCGCGTGAACGTCCATGCCGCCGCGTCGGTCAGCGTCGGCGCTTCCTCCCAGGCTGGAGAGATCACGCTTCACGGCGCGGATGCGTCGCTGTCCGTTTTCGGTTCAGCAGACCGCGTCGAAATCGCCGAAACCGCCGCCTCCGCTTCGGTCATGGTTGCCACGGACGCGTCTGTGGAAACCGTCGCCATCTCCGCAGCGCAAACAGAGCTGTCCGCTTACGGCTCGATCGCTTCGGTTGATGTGACCAAGCAAGCTGCGGATACGCTGGTTTCCGCGGAAAGCGGCGCGCAGATCGATCGGGTATCGACCGCGGGCACGGGTACGACTGTCAAGGGCGCGGGTAAGGTGTCCCATGTTGCGGTTTCCGACGGCGCTTCCGGCGTCACAGTCAACACCATCGGATCCAAAATCGACAATAACAGCAGCGAGGCGGTATCCTCCGGAACCGGCTCGATCCAGCCCGGCCATGCCGGCACCTCGAACGGCGAGAACAGCGCGCCGACGCAGGACGGCCCTTCGAGCGGCGGCTCGGGTTCGGGCGGTGGGGACACTGTCCAGCAGGCCGATATCGTCAAGGCGCCGCTCCTCGACCAGTCGGGAACCATTGACGCCGATGCGCTTGTGCGGGATTATCAGGTTTCCAGCACTGTCAAAGGGGATGTGACCGAGGTCACCATCAGCGGCGAGCACCTGATGAAGCACCAGAACGCTCAGGGCGTTTCTGACTACTGGATTGGCTTCGGTATTCCGGCTAAGGAGGGCAATACCTACTATGCCGGATACGGCGCTGTTCCGGAAGAGCTCGGCGCGCCCGTGGACTCCATCGCAGACCGCACCTATGAAGAAAACGGCAAGACCTATAATACGGTATACTTCGGCTTGAAAGACGTGGATTTAGAAAACGGCGCGTATGTCGTCGTCAAAAACGGTGAAGACACCGCAGCCTATCGCGTCTCTTTCCAGGTCACGCTGGCACCCGTGGTGGAAAATATGCAGGTTTGGGTCGTAAACGACCAGGCCTCCTACGAGCGCCTCCCCGCAGACTATACGGGCGCGCATCCGTGGGACGATGCCTACCTGCAGCCGGAAAACGCGGCCGCGCTTCCGTGGTTGGCGGTCAGCTATGACAGCAACGTAACCGGCGCGGTGGAAATCCAGGTGACCAAGGACGGCACGCCGGTCGGCAGTAAATCACACGCGGAAAGCACGGTCAACACAGACCGCTACCAGCTCTGGCACCTGACCAAGCCCGCCGATTCCGAGGGCAGGGATTATTTTGACCAGGAGGATGCCGCTGGGACCTATGTGGTTACCATCCGCAAGGACGGCCAAACGGTATCGAGCGAGGCGCTCGTATACGCGCCGTAAACGAGGCGCGCCGCCATCCCATTCTCAAACACGGCCGGCTGCCGGCAGACACGGCTCCGGACATGCGCAGGGGCGCTGGAAGCAAAGCTTCCAGCGCCCCTGTTATTTTTCTTCCGTTTCCTCGCGCCGGTACTCCAGGATATCTCCCGGCTGGCAGTCCAGCGCACTGCAGATCGCGTTGAGCGTGGAAAAACGGATCGCGCTGATCTTTCCGGTTTTGATTTTGGACAGGTTGACGTTGGAAATGCCCACCCGCTCGGACAGCTCGCCCAGCGACATCTTCCGGTCCGCCATCACACGGTCAAGCCGTAATATGATTGCCATACGCCACCGCCCTACAGTGTCTCGTCAGCTTCCTGCTGCAAATGCGCACCATAAGCAAATGCATAGGACAGGCACAAAACCACACCGCCAAGCAGCAGGTAGTTCCAGTTGATCAGCGAACCTCCGCCGGCTTCCATCACGATGCGCACACCGCCGCGGAGCAGCGTCTCCTGCCGCTCCAGCGCAAAACCGCAGACGGTATAGAGCAGCTCGGGCAGGCTGCCGCGCAGCAGTCCCAGCGCCATCACCAGCAGGCCGATGCCGCGCACCGCACGAACATGGCACGGCAGGAACGGCGTCCCCTGTCGGTCGATTCCCCGGAAAATAGCACAGCCCAACCACAGGATCCCTGCTATCACGATCCAGAACAGCGTACTCCACCAGAACGAAATCCCACAGGCAAACCGTACCGCGCCCCGCCAGCCCTCCGTACCAGTCCAGCTTACGCCAAGGGAAAAATGCTCCACCAACATCTCCGCGGGCTGGAACAGCAGCCACGTCCCGTAGACGAGGCGCACCACAACCAAAGCCGCGGTGATCCAGAATAAAACCCGCAGCAGCGTCCCGATATCCGCGCATCTTGCCCGAACGATATCCTTCTACGTCTCCAGCATACATTTCACCTCTTCCTGAAGAATATCACAGGCGTATATCTTTGTCAATAATAATTTAATGATAATCAATAAATAATATATAATTTTCATTAATCTTCGGTTTGCATTCCCTATACTGCTTTGGTAACAAAACGGAAAAAACTCGCGCGGGCATGTCACAAAACCAAGCCGCCGCACGTTATAGAAAATGAACATGTTCTTTTCAGAAAGGGGGGCGCCGGATGGACGCCCGCACCTTGGATGAGCGCTTCGCTCTGGGCGGAGAACAGGCGCTCGCCGATGCGATCGAGCTGTACGGCCAGCCGCTTTTGCGGTATTGCCACCACATCCTCTGCGATTACCACGAAGCGCAGGACGCCGTGCAGACCACCTTTATCAAGGCCTATGATAACCGCAGCCGTTTTCGGGCAGGCACCAGCCTGAGCGCCTGGCTTTACCGACTTGCCTATACCACCTGTATCGACATGCTGCGCCGCCGGAAGTTCCAGCTTCTCACACCGCCGCCTGCCGCCGCCGACCCTGATTATATCGGGGACGACCTGCGGCGTGCGCTGCAAGCCTTGTCGCCGGAGCAGAGAGCGCTGGTATTCGGCCGCGTGATCGAGCAGCGCAGCTTCGATGCGTTGGCCGTCATTTACGGAAAGCCCGCCGCCACCCTGCGCAAGCGCTATGAACGCGCCCGCAAAAAGCTCGCGCAGGCATTGGAAGGCACGCCGGCAGAAAGGAGGAGGAAGCAGCCGTATGAGTCCAACACCCGATGAAATCCGCATCCGCGAAGCGCTTGAGCGCATCCAGACACCCGCTTACGACATCGCCGGGGCGGTCAGGGAGCAGCGCGCCCGGCGCGGCAGGCGTATGCCGCTGCGCAGCCCGCGGCGGCTTGTCTCCGCCGTGCTGGCGGCGGCCCTGCTGACCGTAACGGCCGCCGCCGTATTTCAGGTTTCGGTCGGCTGGAAAACCATCTTCGGGCAGGATGTTGTAATTCCCGACGAGCTCGCCATCCCTCTGCAGAAGGGCGCCACCATGAACGGCTGCACGCTGACGGTGGAGGATGCCATCGTCACCCGCACTGGCGTCGCGCTCATCTATTCCTTCCGTTATGCGGATGGCTCCCCCCTTTCCAACCCAATTCACTTTGAAACGGTTTCCCTTTTGACCGACGGGACAGATACCGCCTATTCCAGCCGCGGGCAGAGCATCTTTACGGATTCTCGAGATGCCGTCCAATATTTTTATCAGGAGTTCTCCCTTGCCGAGGATCCCGGCGACCGTGACCTTACCCTGACCATCGGCCCCGCCTCCAGCATGGAAACCAGTGAAGTCCTTACCGCCAGCCTTGACCTTGCGGCGGTTTATCAGGCGCATCCCATTGCGTTTCCCACCGACCAGCAGGACGCTTACCGCACCTCCGCCTATTTGGAGCAGGATACTTCCTCCGTCCCGCTTCCGCAGGCTTGGGAGTCTTCGGAGGTACAGTTCGCCGGCGTTGGTTTTATGGGGGACGAATTATGCCTTGCGCTGATCACACCGCCCTATGACCTGTATCAAGGCGTTTCCTGTGATATTGTTTCCCTGCTGGACACCCGAACGGGAAAAATCATCGACAATACCGGCAGCGGCACCTACCCGCTGGAGGGGGAGGACAGCGAAATCCGTGAGGCGCGCTTCCAGGGCTTGACCGTGGACGACCTACCGTATCTGCAGCCGCAGATCATCTACACCCGCAGCGTGCCGCTGACGCAGAAGCCTTGGGAGGTTTCTTTCCGCGCCAAAAGCGCGCAGACCTATTCCCGCGCGCTCAGCCTGGATCTTTCGGATGGCAGCCATATTGACCATCTGTTCCTGTCCCCGCTCGGCATCCGGATCGAAGGGACGCGTCCCGCCTCGCTGGACGAGGATGGGGGCTTGGACCGCGCGCCCCATATCGCCGTGATCCTGCAGGACAACAGTATAATTGGCGCCTCGGTTTCCGAGTGCGGCCTCTCCATGGAGGAATCGTCCGCGCGCGAAACGTTCGAGGTCACTTATGTTTACCAGGCAGGCACTGACAGCCGGCGCTTCCTGTCCGTCTCCGACGTGACGGGCATCCGCATCGGCGATACGACAATATCGATAGCAGAGTAGAAAGCCCATGGGGGCGAATAGCCGTGCGGCGGTGTGGGGCCGCTGCACGGCAAAAAGAGCAGCCGGTTGGATCAGGCTGCTCTTTCACTTATTGCACAACATTAATCCTTTTATTTTGTGCATCTCCTACAATTATTATGACCCGCCGCCGGTTTAGCGGCTCAAAATGATGAAAATACAGAAATCTGCAAAAAACGCTTTATTTTCCTGTCTTTTATGCTATAATGATAACATAAATCAGATTTTGGAAAGCATTGCACAGGAGGTAAGTACTATGACCAGAGGAATCCGCGTAAAAAATACGGACGACATTCAGAAGATCAACAAGATCGTCACCAAGTATGGCTTTGATATCTGGATCCACGGCAAGAGCGGCATGGTAGACGCCAAGAGCCTGCTCGGCATGTTCCTGCTCTCCCTCAACGAGCCTCTGCAGATCGTGCTGGAGGACAGCGTCGACCCGACCGCGTTGTTCAAGGATCTCGCCGACTACCTTGAGATCGACGACGAGGACGTTGACGAAAAGAAATGATTCTGCGCAAAAAGCCGCTGCTTTAGCAGCGGCTTTTTCTATTGCCATAGCTCATACGCCGGATATGCGCCTGCCGGAAGATAGCCCAGCGTTTTGTCCAGGTGTGCGGATACCGGATGCGCTGCATCCCAGGACGGATGCAGCCCCCGTTCGAGGCACGCGAGGATAAGCGCCGCCGCGCAGGCGCGTGCCAAGCCCAGCCTCCGGTGCGACGGATGGGTGTCGATCTCCACTTCGATGCCGCCCGGCCAGTCCGCATAGCAGGACGCGCCACACAGCAGCCGCCCCGCCCTTACTGCCGCTATCCCCAGCCCATGCGCTGCAAAGTCTTCCCAGTCAGGGTATTGCGAGGTCAGATCCCTGCTCCATTCCTCCTGCCCCGCCTGGCGGAACAGCGCCCCGTCCATCCAGCGCAGGGCGTACTCATCCGGCACGCGGGCGGCCAGCACTGACAGCTTCGCACGCTGAAAGGCGTTCTTTTTTGCAAAGGCATACCGCTCCGTCAGGCGCGCCTGTGGATAGCACTGTTCGATCAGCGGCCGCCAGTCCGGTGTGCGCGGGATCAGTATGGTATATGGCCGCGTGTTCTCCGGCTGCCAGGCCGCGACACGCGCGTCCGGCTCTCCCGCGAAAAAGCAGAAATCCCCGACGCGCACCTGCGCCGACCGGTATGCCCCATCCGCGACCGCATATCCCATTCGTCCGGCAAGATAGGCGTACAGCATGCCCTCCTCCCAGCCGTTTAGCAGCGGGCCGATGCATTGGGGCGACGCAACGCGCCCGATCACAGGACCACCAGCGCCTTGGGCGCTTCGGTCAGGTTGATACAGCCGTCCTCAATCACATACAGCATATCCTCGATGCGCACGCCGAAGCGTCCCGACAGATAGATGCCCGGCTCGGCGGTTACGACCGCCCCCGCCGGAAGCCGCGCCTCGCCGCGCGGTCCCGCGGTCGGCGCCTCATGGATCTCCAGGCCGACGCCATGGCCAAAGCCGTGGCCGAACGCATCGCCGTATCCCGCGTCCGCAATGACCTGACGCGCCGCCGCATCCACCGCCCGTCCAGTGACGCCCGCCTTGCAGCACGCGATTCCCGCAAGCTGCGCGTTCAGCACCGTATCGTATACGGTCTGCATCTCGTCGGTCACATGACCGACCGCCACTGTGCGCGTCATGTCCGAGCAGTATCCGTCCACGATGCAGCCGAAGTCCATGGTGACGAAATCCCCCGCCGCGATCGCCTTTTCCGTCGGCACACCGTGCGGCTTGGAGCTGTTCGCGCCCGATACGACGATAGGGTCGAACGACATGTTTTCCGCGCCGTAATGCAACATCAGGTAGGTCAGCCGTGCGGCGACCTCTTTTTCGGTCACGCCAATCCGGATATCGTTCAGCACCTCTTCGAGCGCCCGCTCGGCAATGCGCTGTGCGGCGGCAATCCTGCCAACCTCATCGTCCTCTTTTGTGATGCGCAGGCGCTCCACACCATCCTCCAGGCGCATCGCCGCAGCGTGCAGCGCGGAGGACCAGGACATGTACTCCGCATAGGTCATCTGCTTGTCTTCCAGTGCGATTTTCTTTACGCCGTCCTGCCCAATCAGCTCGTTGATGACAGCGGAATAACTCCTCCCGCTGCCGATCTCGCGCACCTCGAATCCTGATACCGCGGCGCGCGCCGCCTCGACATAACGGAAATCCGTATAGAACACCGCCTGGTCCGCCGACAGGTAGACCGCGCCGGCGGTCGAATGGAATCCGGTCGCATACCGCCGACTGATTTCGCTGGTCAGCACCATCGCGTCATACGGCGCCTCGCGCAGCAGTGCGCGCAATTCTTCCCGTTTCATAGCCGCCTCACCCGATGATCGCCTTGACCGCGTCCACAGCCAGCAGGTAGCTGTGCTTGCCGAAGCCCGCGATCACGCCCGCGCACACCGGCCCGATGACCGATTTGTGCCGGAACTCCTCGCGCGCATGCACGTTGGACATGTGGACCTCCACACAGGGCAGGCGCACTGACGCGATCGCATCCCGAAGCGCGTAGCTGTAATGCGTATACGCGCCCGCGTTGATAATGATGGCCGCGCAGTCCTCGCGCGCCGCGTGGATGCGGTCGATCAGCGCCCCTTCCACGTTGGACTGGAACACCGCGCAGCTCATGCCAAGGCGCTCGCACTTGGCCACGACCTCGGCGTTGATCGCGGCAAGCGTATCCGAGCCGTAGATGCCCGGCTCGCGCTGGCCGGTCAGGTTGAGGTTTGGTCCATGAATCAGCAGCACTTTTTTCATTTTTCCGTCTCCTTTTTATATAAGTCCATCATCATCCGCGCGTCCTCGGCCTGTGTGCCGGCCGATTCGCAGATAAAGGTCGGCGCATAGCCGCGCGCCGCCGTTTCCTGCGCAACCGGCAGGAAATCCGGCCCGTATACGGTATCCGAAAAGGTCAGGTGGCGCACCTCGCCTTTGTCATTGTATTCGATATGGGAAAAGTGCGCGTGCAGAATGCGTGTCCGCTCCGCACCGATGCCGTTTTCCAGCCGATCGAACAGGCGCGCCACATCCTCCCGCGTGGACATCCCGCCGCCTGTGCGGCAGTTCAGGTGTCCGAAATCGATGCACGGCAGCAGGCGCTCGTCTGCCGCCACCAGCTCGCAGACCTCCTCCGCTGAACCGAGCACGCTTTTTTTGCCCATGGTTTCCAGACAGACCGCGCAGCCGGTCAGGTGTTCCTCCTCCAGCGCACGCAGGATGTTTTTCACATTTTCATGCGTGTTGCGCATTGCGCGCTCGCGCGTCAGCTTTCCCTGGCCGCCGCAATGGACCACCATGCGCACCGCGCCCAGCGGCACGGCAAGTCGCGCCGTATCCAGCACATACCCGATGTTTTTCTCCATCCGCTCGCTTTCCTCAGAGGAAAGGTTGATGAAATACGGCGCGTGGATGCTCATCTGGACGCCGTGCGCACGCGCGGCCGCGCCGATCCTTTTTGCGGTATCTTCCCCGCATCGCACACCGCGGCCGCACTGGTATTCAAACGCAGTCAGCCCCCTGGCCGCAATCCAGGCGGGAGCGTCCTCGCTTTTTTTAAAGCCCTCGGCGGCAAAGGATTCCGAATTGCCGGCGGGTCCGAACCTTGCTTCAATCATGCCGCGCCCTCGCTTCCATCCGGCGCCTGCCGCGCTCGATAAAACCGCGTTCGAGCTGGTAGCGCACATTCACCCAGAAAAAGCGGCGGTCCAGCGTCTGCACATAGCAGGTCAGCGCGCCGACACGGTTGCCGCCGAACACGTCGGTAAAGATCTGGTCGCCCACCACGGCGGTCTGGGAGAGCGGCACGCCCAGCCGCTCAGCCGCGCGCTGGAACCCGCCGGAAAACGGCTTCCCCGCGCGACTGATGAAATCCACACCGAGCGCGGCGCAGAATTTCTCCACGCGCGCGGCCCTGTTATTGGAAAACACCAGCACCTTCATCCCCGCGTCGCGCAGCGCGCGCACAAACGGCGCCAGAGAATCCGGCGGCAGCGCAGCCTTATGCGAGGCCATCGTGCCGTCCAGGTCGATCAGCACGCTGCGCACATGGTTCTCGCGCAGCAATTGCGGGGTAATGTCATAAATCGACTCAAATACATAGTCGGGAATCAGTTTACTCATTCGTTTACTCCTGCGTTCTCACTTTGGGAATTGCCACATATAGTGTAATGGAATTTGTCCAAAAAGTCCAGAGCAAGGGAGTCGATCACAATGGTATATACGAAAAATCTCATCCTGGTATGCACCGGCCGCGACACGGTATATGCGGCGAAGCACGGCATCCCCGTGCTGCACCTCTGTCTTGGCATCACGCCCACCGGCGCGCTGCAGCGCCTGCAGCTTCCCACTGTGCAGGCGCGCTGCCTGCTGGGCCTGTGCGACCCGCCGCGTTCGCTCGCCGACTGCAATGCAGACAGGCTTGCCGCCGACCTGGTGTTCGAGGCAAAGCGCACGGACGCGCCCGGTGTGTTCGCGGATTTTGAGCACGATACCCCGCGCGGCCGGATGCTGCTCGCTGCGTTCGACAAGGCGCTGCACGAAGCGGAAATCCCGTTCTACGTCCCGCTCGCCTGCGGTCGGTCGCTGACGCATGCGATCCTCACCACGCCGACCGCGCTGTCCGGCGGCAGCCTGACCGACTACATCTCCTCCCTGCAGGGCATTTACGGTGCAGCCCGCATCGCGGCGTTCCTGCAGCCGGTCTCGCAGGATTTCACGCTTCCGTCCAACTCGCCCAACGGCAAACCGCTCACCAACACCGAGCGCGAAACCCTGCTCGGCCGCACCGGATCGCAGACCTTTTTCTCCCGCGAGCTGTGCGCCAAGTATTTCACCTATACGGACAGCGAGGGACGCGCGCACTTTGTCCTGTTCGACGATGCCTCCACGCTCGAGGCCAAGCTCGCGCAACTGTCCGGCTGCGGCGTGCAGGCCGTGTTCGCCCTGTTTCCGGACGCAAAGCAACTGCTCAGTCCGTCGTGACCGGCGCGGTCCTGGCCCGCGTCAGGCCGAGCAGGTCCGCCGGCGCGCACTCGATTTGGAAACCGATCCTGCCTGCGGAGACAATGACAGACGGCAGGCGGCTCACACTTTCGTCAAACACGGTCGGGAACGCCTTTTTCATCCCGACCGGCGAGCAGCCGCCGCGCACATACCCCGTCAGGCCGAGCAGTTCTCGGACATGCACCAGTTCGACCGCCTTTTCCCCCGCCGCCTTGGCCGCTTTTTTCAGGTCAAGCTCCTTCGCCACCGGAATGACGAACACATGGCAGCTGCCCGACCGGCCGCGCGCCACCAGCGTCTTGAACACCTGCGCCTCATCCTGTCCCAAAAGCCGCGCGACCGTTGCGCCGTCTACCGCTTCCTTGCCGTGTGGATACGCATGCGCCGTATAGGGGATCCTGTGCTGCTCCAGCACCCGCATTACATTGGTTTTATCCGAAGCCATCGTCCTCGCTCCTATCTGCGTTTTATACAGATATTATAGCTATTGTTTGTGCAACAAGCAAGAAATATCAAAGGGGTTTCTCTGAGGAGAAACCCCTTTTCCCGCACCGACCGTTTTATTTTTCGCGCGCGATGATGATGCGGATGCGCCCGCAGTCCCCTGTATCCTTATCATAATAGCAGGTGATGCTGTATGAATCGAAATTGTTCCGCAGTTCGGTCAGTGAGAGCAGGCTGTAGCTCGCGTTTTCGGACCGGTATACCGCGCACTCATCCGAAAACAGCCAACTGTCCCCGTCCTTGGACACTCCGAGCTGCGTGATGGTATCCGGATTCTTGATCGCCTTCAGCGCGCTCACCGCGGAAAGCTGCCCGTCCTCGACCGTCAGCCTGGCCGGTCCGTTGGAGGCGCCCAGCGTCCTGCCGTTGGTGGAAAGCGTCTGTTTTTCTCCATTCACCAGGTAAGTATAGCTGCCGGAAACGCTCATATCGTCCGACTGCTCCTTGACGCTGGTGATGATGCCGTATTCATACAGGTCGCCGGTAAAATCGCGCAGGATCAGGTCGGTGATCTCGCCCGCGCCGTTCGTCGCGCAGTAGCGCACGTCCGTGGAGTCCAGCGCTGCGCCGTTTAAGCGGGAGTAATACACCCGCTTGGCGCTTGAGGCGTTGGTATCCAGGATGCGCACGTCCTTTGCCATCGTTTTGCTGCCGATCGTGTAGCCGGACACCGCCCCGCGCACCGTGGAGGACTTCAGGATAGAAACATCGGTTTCGGACGAGCCGAAACCGATGGATACCAGGTCCCCTGTGCTGATCGAGGTCCGTGTGCAGGGATATACATAGCTGTTGCCATCCATAGCCGTGACCGTAATGGTGCGCGAGGTATAGGCGTTGCCGACCGAATTGTAGTATGTGCCGGTCCCCGTGGCGGTCACCATGCCGACAACCTCGGACACATATTCGTCCGCCGGCAGCGCGGCGGCGACCTTGCCGTCGCGCCCGAGCAGCAGGGTCACGATATCGCCTACATTCAGCCCGCCCAGCGTGGACAGCTCGAAAGCGGCGTCGCTGGTTTCGATCTCATAGGTGTTGCCCGCGACCGTCACGGAGGTCGGGGACGCCGCCGAGGGCGAGGCGGACTGGTAGGTGCCTGTCACCGCGTTGGCATACGCCCATACCGCGGAGCCGGTGTAATACACCACGTCGTACCGTTGTATCGCATCCGCGGAGGATGTGTAGCCGTTGCGGTACACGGTTTTCCCCTCTGTCGAAACGATGCTGGATATGCCGTTTTCCACAATGTAGGGTCCCTTCATCGTATCAGAAACGATATTCAGGTAATCGATCTCATCGTTTTCGTTCAGCGTGTAACCCAGCATCTGCGCGTAGACCTGTCCGTCCTTGGTATCCGCGTTGAGCAGGTTGTAAAACAGGTACATCATGTTCCGCCGTGTCATGGCCGAACCCTGCGACGCGGTGACCTTGCTGTCCAGCCCCAGCGATTCGTACAGGGCGAGCTGCCCATACGGATAGGAGCCGGAAAAGTCCTCGGTCGTGTAACCGAGCAGCTTGAGTACGCCGGTCGCGGCCTCCTCCAGCGTGACGGTTTTGTCCGGCCGGAAGCTGCCGTCCAGATAGCCGGTCAGCCAGCCCTGCTGCACGGCGGTCTTGATATAGCCTGCCGCCCAGTGGGTATATGGCACATCCTTGAACGGGGAAGAATTGGATGCCCCCGCCACCTTGTCCTGATAGGTGGAGGCCGCAACGAGCATCTTCGCGTATTCCGCGCGGGTGACCGTTTTGTCTAGGTTCATATCCCCGTTTGGGTCGCCCACCATAATCTCCGTGGACCGGATCACCTGCTCGATCACACTATCCGATACCTCGGACGTGGCCAGCGCGGCGGGCAGGCCGCCCAGCAGCACTGCCGCCGCCGTCAGCAGCGAAAGCAGTTTTTTCTTCAAGAGTAACTCCTCCTTTTTTGTGCGCCCATCGCGGAGGCGAGGGCGGGTTATCCGAAAATGGTTTCCGCTGGAACTTTTTTCGGTATCCAAGGGGGAACCTGCCCCCTCGCGTGCTTTTCAGTCGTACCGCAGCGCGTCGATCGGGTTGAGCTTCGCCGCCTTGTTCGCGGGCATGAAGCCGAAGAACACGCCGATAAACACGGAAACGCCGAAGCTGATTGCAACCGCGCCCACGCTCGGCGTCGTGGTCATGCCAATGATCTGACCGGCGATCACCGCGACCACCGAGCCGAACACAATGCCGATCACGCCGCCCAGGGCGGAGGTCGTACCCGCTTCGATCACGAACTGCCGCATGATATCCTTTTTCTTCGCGCCGAGCGACTTGCGGATGCCGATTTCGCGGGTGCGCTCCGTGACCGAGACCAACATGATGTTCATAATGCCGATGCCGCCGACCAGCAGCGAGATGCCCGCGATGCCGACCAGCACCATGGTCATCATATTGGTCATTTCGGTCATGGAATCCACCATTTCCTGCATGTCAGAGATCATGTAATAATCGTCGTTCTGGAACACCGCATACAGCGCGTTATCGATCAGGGTGGTGCCTTCGCTGTTGAGGGACGCATCCCAGGTGGCAAACAGAAAGCTGGATATTGCGCCGAATGTCAGCTTGGAGGCCGTGGTATACGGCAGGTATACACAGTCGTCCGCCGAGCCTTCGGAGGAATCGTCCTGCTCCTCCAGCACGCCGACCACGGTCAGAGCGTTACCGTTGACCTTGATGGTCTGCCCGACCGCATCGCCGCCCAGCATATTCGCCACATAGGTCCCGACGACCGCCACCTTATTGCGGGCATCCAAATCTGCATAGCTGATGAAGCGGCCCTCCCGCATCGTCAGCTTGGATATCTCCGCGTACTGCTCGGAAACGCCGGTCACGCCCGTGGAGCTGAAAGAATCCGAATCCGTTCCTGTTTTCACCGAACCCATGACCGATACCGTCGGACTCATGCCCATAAAGGTATCCGTGTTTTCCTCATACAGCGCGTACATGTCGTCCGTATCCACCGTGCGCGAGGAGCCGCGTCCGGTTACGGTCACGGTCAGCGTATTGGTACCCATATCCTCGAACATGGAGGTCACCTCTCCCGTCATGCCCTGCATGAGCGAAACCAGGATAATGACCGACGCCACGCCGATGATAATGCCCAGCATGGTCAGAAACGCGCGCATCTTGCTGCCCGACAGGCTCTTGAACGCCAGCTTGAACGCCTGTGTGAACCCCATCGTCAGTCCCCCCTCGGAAACGCGTCGCGCGCCGCGCCGTCAAAAATGATTTTGCCATCCGCCACGCGCACGACGCGCTTGGCCTCCTGCGCGATGCCGTTGTCATGCGTGATAAGCACGATCGTATTGCCCTCGTCGTTGAGCTTTTTCAAAAAATCCAGCACCTCGCGGCTGGTGCGCGAATCGAGCGCGCCGGTCGGCTCGTCGGCCAGGATGACCGAAGGGTCGCCTGCCAGCGCCCGTGCGATGGAAACGCGCTGCTGCTGGCCGCCGGAAAGCTGCGTGGGCAGATTTTTCTCTTTGCCCGCGAGTCCGACGCGTTCGATCTGGAGCCGCGCCCTCTCGGCGCGCTCCTCAGCGGGTATGCCCGCGTAAAGCAACGACAGCTCGACGTTTTCCTGCACGTTCAGCTTGGGTATCAGGTTGTACTGCTGGAAAATAAAGCCCAGCGTCTTATTGCGGATCTCTGCCTGCTCGTCGTCGGTCAGCTCGGACACGTCCTCGCCATTGAGCAGGTACTGCCCGCTGGTCGGCACGTCCAGACAGCCAATAATGTTCATCAGCGTCGATTTGCCCGACCCCGACTGTCCGACGATGGCTACAAATTCTCCCTTGTATATCTTGAGCGAAACGCCATCCGAGGCATGCACCTCGGTATCGCCCATCTGGTATATCTTATAAATATCGCGCAGCTCAATCAGCGGCGTCCTGGTTTCGGTTGTCATCACGGCATACCGCCTCCGCCCGGCATGCCGCCGCCTGCCATACCACCGCCAGAGGGCATACCGCCCATGCCGCCCATATCACTGCCGGAGGGCATATTGCCCATATCGCCGCCTGGCAGCATGCCGAACTCATCGCCGGACGAGTTGCGCTGCACCTCGGGTACATAGACGATATCGCCGGGCTCGATGCCGGAGGTGATTTCAATATAACTGTCGTCCGACAGGCCGGTTTCAACCTCGACCGCCCGCCATCCGTCGGGCAGAAGCACGCCGCCCACCATGGCGTTTTCCGTGTTTTTCGCGCTGTCATCCTTGACATAAACCGTGTTCCCGCGCTGCACAGACGCGATCGGCACGGCGACCGCGTCCGCCGCCTCGTCCACCACGATGGTAGCGTCCACGTTCATGCCCGGCAGCAGGCCTTCCGGCGGGTTATCGATCTGCACGGTCACCGGATAGGTGGTCACACCGTTAGAGGTCGTACCCGCGACCGAAACCTTAGTCACAACGCCTTCGATCGTCGCCGTGTCCGTGAGCGAATCACAGGTGATATTGACCGCCTGGCCGACCTCTACCTCGTTCACATCCAGTTCGTCGAGCGAGATATCGAACGTCAGGTAGGAGAGGTCGTAAATGACCGCGAGCGTGGTCTGCCCATTGGTGGTGTCGAGCGTATCGCCCACCTTGGTGTTCTTGGTGATGACCGTGCCGTCAATCGGCGCGGTGATCGTGTAGTCGTCCAGCTTATCTACCGTATTCTGATAGGAAAGCTGCTGCTGTGCGAGCGACAGGCGGCTGCTCTCCACCTGCTGTTCGACCGAGGAAGAGGACAAAACCGCAATGACCGTGCCGGGCGAAACCTGCGCACCCTCGCTCACTTTCAGGCTCGTTACCGTACCCGAAGCGTCCGAGGTGATCGTGGATTCCGACCGGTATGTAAAGCTCGCGCCCTGGTTGCTGGCGATGCCGTTCACGGTCGCAGAGGCGGTTGAGGACGTTGAAAGCCCGCCCGGATTGCTGACCTGTATCGTCACATATTTGACGATCTGGTAACCGTCCAGCACGGTTTCGGCCGCGTCGATCGCCGTGACCGTGCCGCTCAGCGTCTCGAACGAGCTGTCCATTGTTACGGTTGCGGCCGCGCCGACGCCGAAGTTTTCCACCTCCGCGGAATTGAACGGCACCACCAGCTCCATCACGGAAGAATCACGCACATCCGCAATCGTCGCGCCCGCCTGCACTTCGTCGCCCACCTCAACATACAGTTCGGTAATCATGCCCGACTTTTTCGAGGTTACATTCAGGTCGTCCAGGCTTTCCAGCGTCTGGCTGTAGCTGTTCTGGCTCTGCTGTAGGGAAAGCTGCGCCTGCTCGACCGAGCTTTCCGCGTCTGAGCTGTCGATCTCATACATGACATCGCCCTTTTTTACCTCGTCGCCCTCCTCAAATGTGCAGGACAGCACCTCGCCCTGCACCGATGCGGTCACGCTGTACTGGTTGGCCGGCTCGATTGTTCCCGTCGCGGACAGCGTCAGTTGGATGTCCTGCCGGACCGCCTCGCTTTCCGTATAGGTCTGCGTTCCGTCCGCACCGCCGGCTGTCAAAATATGATGCACGCCCCAGCCTCCGGCAAGCAGCACCACCGCCACGGGGATGACCACCTTCTTTTTCAGCTTCCTGCGTTTTTTCTTTTTGCTGTGCGCGCCAGTCGGTGCCATATCCGCAGCCGCTTCTTCATTTTGCTTTTTCTTTCCCTGAAACAGCCTTTTTCCTTTCCATGGGGCTTTCCCGCGCAGTTTTTCAAACGGCAATTTCAAACCCTGTTCCCTCCCGTGCTGGTTTATCAATTCGCGCTCTATCATAAGCGCAGTATATTGAAAAAGCATTGAAGAAATCCGGCTTTAACAAATTTTCCACCGCTCATACACAAAAACTCCATACACAGCCTGCAAAATAAAGGCATCATCTGCCAAAGGAGGCGCCGGCTATGCGTGTTCTGCTTATCGGCCCCAGCCCTAATGAAAAAATCCTGCCGGCGCTGCGGCGCGATCATATCCTTGCCGACTGCCTGCCCCGGCCGGAGCAGACGCAGACCGGCTTTCCGGAAAACCTTTACGACGTGGTCGTCCTCTTTTCCGATACGGACGCCGCCCTGCCCGTCCGGCTCCGCATGGTGCGGGAGGATGGCGTTTCAGTTCCCATTCTTGTTGTCGCGCCGCGCTCCTCCGCGCGCGACCGCATCCGCGCGCTGGACGCCGGTGCGGACGATTTCCTGACCGAGCCGTTCCTGATCGCCGAGCTGCTGGCACGGGTACGCGCGCTCGGGCGGCGCGGACGCATCCTTCAGCCGCGGCTGCTGCGCGCGGGCGACCTGACGCTCGACCGCGGACATTTCCTCCTCTCCGGCCGCGCTGGCGAGGTGCGCCTCTCCAGCAAGGAGCTGCAGCTGGCGGAGCTGTTTCTGCTCCATCCCGGCCAAATCCTGCCGCGCGACACCTTACGGCAAAAGGTCTGGGGCTGCGATACCGAGGCGCGCTATAACAATATTGAGGTATACCTGTCCCTCCTGCGGCGCAAGCTGCGCGCGGTCGATTCCGTTGTCCAAATCCAAGCCGAGCGCGGCGTTGGCTACTATCTGGAGGTCCAGCCTAATCATATGCAGGCATAATAAAACGCCGCAACGGTCATCCCGCTGCGGCGTTCTTGCTTTTTACAGGCCGCGGTACTTGCTGCGCTCGATCGGGCCGAACCAACTGTCCGCGATGCGCTTCAGCAGGGTCCACAGCCCGCCGAACCTCAAACCATAGTGTTTCATGCCATGCCCCTTCCTCCGTCCGCACTTCCTGTCCCGCGCCTTATGTATCACAAGGCTTGTCCTTGATTGTATTGTACCCCTTTTTTCTTGCTGTTTCCCTCTCAAAATAATGAAAATTTTCTTAAGATTTTGTTAATCTTCTTCTGAAAAAGGGGCTGTCCCCCATGGACAGCCCCTTTCCCCCTTTACTCCTCCGGCTCCGCCGCGTCCTCTCCCAAGGCGAGCACGGTTTCGCTCTCCGCTTCGCTCAGCTCGGTCACGCTTTTGAGCTTGCGCCGAATCGCGCGGGTGCGCGTGCCGACCAGCTTGTCCAGCTCACGGCTGGCCTGGTCCAAACGGGTCTGCGTCTGCGTCAGGCAGGCCTCAAATTTATCAAACTCGGTCTTGACCGCCCCGAGCACGCTCCACACCTCACCAGACCGCTTTTGTATCGCAATCGTGCGGAACGACATTTGCAGCGAATTGAGTAGCGCCGCCATCGTACTCGGTCCCGCGATGTTCACATGGTAATCGCGCTGCAGCACCTCCACCATGCCGCGGCTGACCGCTTCCGCATACAACCCCTCGAACGGCAGGAACAGGATGCCGAAATCCGTCGTATATGGCGGCTCCAGATATTTGTCGCGGATATCCTTCGCTTCCGCCTTCAGCGTATTGACCAGCGTTTTGGCACAGGCGTCGAGCTGTTCGCGCGCGCCGTCCTCATAGGCGTCGCGCAGCGCGCCATACGTCTCGCCTGGGAATTTGGAGTCAATCGGCAGCCAGATAAAGCCCCCATCCTCCACTGGCAGCTTGACCGCGTATTCAACCACGTTGCGGCTCCCCGGCCGTGTGGCGACGTTCACCCCATACTGCTCGGGCGCAAGGATATCCTCCAGAATCGCGCCGAGCTGGATCTCGCCCACAATGCCGCGGGTCTTGACATTGGTGAGAACCTTTTTCAAATCGCCCACGCCCTGCGCCAGCGTCTGCATCTCACCGAGGCCCTTATAGACCTGTTCCAGCCGCTCATTGACCAGCTTGAACGATTCATTCATACGGTCGGACAGCGTTTTCTGCAGCTTTTCGTCCACGATCCGCCGCATATCGTCCAGCTTTCTATTGTTATCCTCCTGCAGGGCGCGCAGGTTTTTATCCACGGCTGCGCGGATGTTTTCCAGGCTTTGCGCCGTTTCCGCCGTAAAGCCGTGCAGCCGCTTTTCAAACTGCCCCAGCTGGTCGGTCACGCCGCCCATCCTGCCGGACAGGCTTTTCTCCATCGCGGAAAGCTGGTCCAACTGCGCCGCGCGGCCTTCCTTCAGATTTTGGCTGACCAGCGTCCCCAGCGCCGCGATGGTGCCGCTGCTCTCCTGCCGCTCCTGGACCGCGGGTTTCCGCGTCAGCAGGATGATGACCAGCGCCAGCAGGATGATGACCAGTACCAGCGTGGCCACAGATAGGTATTGCATTGTCTCGGTCCTTTCTCAGCTTTGTGTTTTACCGCAGGACATGCAGCTCCTTAGCAATGCGCTGCATCTCCTCATCGGTCGCCGCGATAACATCCGCGCACTCTTTCAGGTCGTCCGATATGTGCGGCGGCACCTGCACATCGGATTTATACCGAAGCTGATGCTCCAGACTCGCCCAGAAATCCATGGCAATCGTCCGCAGCTGCAGCTCGATCCGCACCGGCTTGGTTGTTTCCGACAGGAAAATCGGCACCTCCAGGATCAGGTGCAGGCTGCGGTAACCATTCGGCTTGGGGTTGGCAATATAGTCCTTCTTTTCGATCAGTGTCAGGTCGCTTTGCCGCATCAGCATATCCGCCACCGTATAGATATCTTGGATAAAGGGGCAGATCACGCGGATGCCGCCGATGTCGTTCAGGTTATCCATCATGGACTGTAAAGAAATCGGGAAGCCGCGCCGCTTGAGCTTTTTGATAATGCTGCGCGGCGATTTGATACGGCTTTTGATCGAATCAATCGGACTTGGCTTGCCGGAGATATTCGATTCGTCGCTCAAAATATCCAGCTTTGTCTTGATCTCTCGGATTCCCGCCTCATACAGCAGCATGATCTGCTGCAACTGCATGGCGGATTCCATCAGTTTCTCCGCGTCGTGTTCACCCAGCATATCCATTTCGAGAAAATCGGTCAGTTCCATTGCATTCCTCCTGCATACAGGCATTACATCCCTTCGGTGTCTATTATAGCATAAAAGCGCTAACTGGGCAATCCAGCCGGCATCGCCCGTGCAAAAGCAGGCAAAATCAGGGCTTTTTGTTATAGTACAGCAAGGTAATGCATTCGATAATCAGCATTGTTGTAAAAATGAGGCCAAAGGCTACCAGCATGCCTCCAAAGAACGCCTCCATTGCCTGCATCCCAAAAATACTAAGCAGCATACAAACAAAGCACACCAGTTCCGCGATACCCAGCGCACGGCTTTTAGCGCGCCACTCGACCAAACGATTTCGCTCGTCCAGTTCCGCGATCTTGTCCTCGCGCGACATCTCCCGGGAAAAGCTGCGGAGCAGTCCGCTGCCGCCGATCAGCAGGCATAAAATCATCATAACCGTTCCTTTCAGGTCAAATCCTTTCCATATGCTGATCATCAGCTGGAGCGTGCCAAGCACTATAAAACCAATTCCATACCAGAACGTTTTTTTGTTATAGATTTTCATACCGCTTATCCTCCTCTTCCCTGTTTTCTTTCAGACAATAGAGCTCCTCGATCGATGTGCCGAACTGCTCCGCTAAACGGTAGGCCAGCAGCAACGAGGGGTTGTACTGCCCCTTTTCCAACGAGATAATCGTTCTGGCAGACACATGGACCCGCTCCGCCAATTGCTGCTGTGTTATACCAGTAGCCGTACGCAATTCTTTTACTCGGTTTTTCACTATACCACCGCCGAATATGAAGCAAGCTTCACATGAAGTATACTTCATATTATATAACAATTATCCAAACTGTCAAGAAAAAAACGATTCTCTATATTACAGATCTACAAAATTTTTTACAAACCCATTTACGAATCATTTCTTCTATTCGCTCCATCCATAGCAGCATCAAAAACACGGATTGCAGGCGTCGAAAAGCAGCCTGCAATCCGTGTTATGAAATCATTTCAAGTCCATCGTACGGTTATAGTTACCAGTTCATATCCCATTCCGCTTTTACGCTGGGGTCAGTTGAATTGCGTATTATCAACTCTCCCTCCAAGCAAATCATCATTCTGGCGGACTGGTCATTATTGACCCGACGCATAAAAAGCTCGAACGCCTGCGCTCCCATTTCTTCTTTCGGTATATGAATGGTGGTCAACGACGGCGAAATCAGCGAAGCCGGTGTGTTATCGTTAAATCCCACCACTGCAATATCTTCCGGAATCCGGATCTGTTGCTGCTTCAAATAGTTAATCGCGCCAATCGCCATTTGGTCGTTGCCTGCAACAACCGCATCGATTGTTCGTCCTGTATTTAAGAGCTGCTTCATGGCCTCATAGCCGCTTTCGCAGGTATAACGTCCCTCAACAATCAGATGGTCATCCACGCTCAGCCCCTTGAGCAACAAGGAAGATATAAAGCCGCTGCGCCGGTTTTTACCCATCATGTATTGGTTTGGCGCTGCGATATGCGCGATGTTCCTGCGTCCGCTCTCAATGAGGTAATTAGTTGCTTTCATGGTCCCTTCCAAATCGTTAACAACCACTGCGTCTAATTTGGGACTGATCGCTGCTTCAAGGCAGATAATATGCATCGGCTGTGATGAAAAATTGATTGCGTGAAGAAAATCCAAATATTCCGCGGTTTCAATTTGATCCACATCCGCGCAAGACGACAACATAACGCCATCATAATTACGCGAGCGCAACAGATTAATAACTCGTCTTTCCTGGTTAATATCGCCTTTTGTATTAAAGATACTGACCGTGTAATCCTCTTTATCCGCAGCGACCTGAATACTTTTTAAAAGATTCGGAAAAAAGATGCTGGTGATAGAGGGAATAACGACGGCAATTTGCTGGGATTTTCCTGTCTTCAGCTGGCGACCAACTAAATTAGTTTCATAATTCAGTTCTTTAACCGCCTTCATAACCCGTTTTGTCAGAGCGAGACTAACCGGTCTGGTCCCATTCAGCACATTAGATACAGTAGAAATTGACACGCCGGCGTGCCGCGCTACATCCTTTATACCAACAGACTTTTCCGTAAGTATCATATTTCGGGCTTCTTTCTAATAAATTAGCTTACCCCGTTCTGCTACTTGCAAATTCAGGGTTGAATATAGCTGTTTTATTATATCTGATTTTTTTTTGAAATTCAATCTTCATCTTTACATAATTCCCCAATTCAATCCGTCCGTTTGCGGGAATCGAGAAATACCGCTATAACAATAACAGCACCCTTGACCACACTCTGCAAATTGGAGTCGATCTGCAGCATGGTCATGCCATTTACCAAAATACCCAAAATCAAAGCGCCAAATACCGTATTGACAACTTTTCCACTACCGCCGGAAAAACTGGCGCCACCTAAAATTACGCAAGTAATCGCATCCATTTCATAGGCGTTGCCAACAGAAGGATTCCCCGAGCGCATTCTGGCTGTCAGCACAACAGCGGCTACCCCCGTGCAAATACCGGCAATCACATACCCCATGAAATTACATAGACGAACATTAATACCCGAGACCTTTGCAGCAGTTGCGTTTCCTCCAATTGCATATATCGAAGTTCCGTATTTTGTGCGCTCCAAAATAATGTAAATGATAATCGCCATCAAAACAAATATCCACGCTGCAATAGGTAATCCCAAGAAAGAATCTGTCCCGATGCTTTCAAATGCGTCATAAAACCCATTGATGTTTTTGCTATCGGTAATCAGCAAGGCCGCTCCTCTTGCTGCTGACATCATTCCCAGCGTTGCGATAAAAGCAGGAACGTTGCCATACGCTATAAAAAATCCGTTAATCACTCCTGTCAAGGCTCCAATAACTATTGCAATCAAAAACACCAACGGGATGGGAAGCTCCGCTCGAACCGCCAAAGCTGCAAAAACGCCGCACAGCGCTACCACCGAACCTCCGGAAAGGTCAGTACCGCCACTGACAATGGGGAACATAATGCCCAAGGCAATAATACCGATCACAGCCTGTTGACGAATGATATTAACCAGATTCGTGCTTTTTAAAAACGAATCCCCTTTCAGGATACTCATAGCCAACACCAGCGCCAACAAAATTAAAATAGCGCTGTACTCTTTAATAACGACCTGCAGTCTGTCTTTCATTGCAAGCGACTTTTTCATCAAGAATTCCTCCCCATTTAATCTGCTGTACCGGTTGCGTAGCGCATGATCTTTTCTTGAGAGAAATCCTTACGCTCAATGATGCCGACGGCTTTCCCCTCGCTCATTACCAGTATTCGATCGCTCATCCCCATGACCTCCGGCATTTCTGAGGAAACGATGATAACGCATTTCCCTTGCTTGGCAAGGTTTGTCAGCAGCCTGTGAATCTCGGATTTACTTCCCACATCGATACCGCGTGTGGGCTCATCGAAAATAAGGATATCGGGGCTGGTTAGCAGCCATCGTCCGACCAATACCTTTTGTTGATTTCCCCCTGACAGATTTGAAATCGGTGTGTTAATTCCGGGGGTCTTTATCGAAAGGAGCTTTTTCATCTCTTCCGCAGAATGCACGGTCATTTTCCGCATGATAAAGGGCCCTTTTGCATGTTTGGATAATGAGGCAGCCACTGTATTCAAACGCACGCTTAACGATAAAAAACAGCCGCTTTGTTTTCTATCTTCCGTAAGGAGGCAAAACCCATATCGAATTGCATCACTGGGCGATTTAATCCGCGCTTCTTTTCCATCCACATAAATTTTACCCGCAGACTTTTTTCGAACGCCAAACAGTGTTTCAACGACCTCAGTACGCCCTGCGCCCATCAGGCCGGCCAAGCCAAATATTTCTCCCCTGCGAACTTCAAAGCTGACATCATGAAATTCGTTATTACGGCTTAGCCCTTCTACCTTCAAATAAACTTCTCCGATTTCCGCTTCTTCCTTGGGAAAAATATTGGTAATTGTACGGCCAACCATCATTTGAATCAACTCATCATAAGTAATATCGCTTGCCAGCTTTGTTCCAATGTATTGACCGTCACGAAACACCGATATATCATCGGAGATTTCAAATACCTCGTCCATCTTATGTGTGATGTAAATGATACTGACTTGCTCATCCCTGAGCTTGCGAATAATTTTGAATAGATGCGCGACTTCTGTTTCTGTGATGGCGGAGGTCGGCTCGTCCATGATAATCAGTTTTGCATTATATGAAATTGCTTTGGCAATCTCACAAAGCTGCTGCTTGGCAACACTCAAGGTTTTCATTTTTGCATCTGGATCTATATCAATCTCCAGTCGATTAAAAAGTTGAAGAGCCGCTTCATGCATCGCTTTATCGTTTTTGATCCAGAGCCCTTTCAAACATATTTCCTTGCCTAAAAAAATGTTTTCATATACTTTGAGTTCCTGCACCGTGCTTAGCTCCTGATGAATCATGGCCAGGCCGTCATCCAGAGCTTCTCTTGGCCCTTTATAGTGTACTTCTTTCCCGTTAAAAATGATTTTCCCACTGTCCCGCGAATAAATTCCCAACAAGATTTTCATCATTGTGGACTTGCCAGCGCCATTCTCCCCCATCAGAGCATGGACGGTTCCCTTTCTTACGCGCAAATCCACATCTGACAGAGCGATCACCCCGGGAAACGCTTTACAAATACCGCTTGCCTCCAAAATATACTCTTGTCCCAAAAGTACTCCTCCTTGCCGCATGATAGTTTACAAATGGTTGCCCGCTTTTGCGGACAACCATTTGCGCAGAAAGAGACAGTGCTGCTTTTCCATTCTTAATACAGGAAGCGCAGCAGCGTTCCGACCTATGTATTTTTAGGTGTGTTTAACTCCACAATGCCAAATATTCATCCACATTATCTCTATTAACCAGCAGATCTTTCAGGACGACATCTTCCGGCTGCCCGCCTTTGGCCAGTGCCAGCGCAGCATCCAGCGATTCATAGGCCAAGCCTTTCGCGTCTGCATAAAAAGTAAGCGTCATATCGCCATTCTTTACATATTCGCAGCCCATCTGAAGGCCATCAATACCCGCGACAACAACATCGTCTATCCCTGCATCCTGCAGCGCCAAAATCGCGCCGATTGCCATTTCATCGCAGGCCGCGCAGATCGCATCAAATTCAATGCCAGAGGTAATCCAGGTTTCTACGATCGAAATGGCGTCTTCACGCAACCAATCTCCATCCTCGCGTGCAACCAGTTCACATTCAGGCGATGCTTCCAAGGCAGACATTGAACCTTCTTCTCTTTCAGAGGCAACCAGCGTACCCTCCGTACCCGCCAGATATGCGATCTTACCGGAGCCGCCAATGGCATCGATAACCGCCTGCATCTGCGCTTCGCCAGTCTCTACACCATTTGCACCGACAAAACAATCCGCATCTTCCGCATCCTGCTGCATGGCTACATAATTGATCCCCGCTGCTTTGACGGAATCAAGAATAGAAAGCGAGGCTTCATAATCGACAGGCTTAAGGCAAACGCTGTCAATTCCCATTTCAATCCAGCCTTCTACGACAGCCATTTGTGTGGACACATCAGATTTACCATCGCCAATGATGACTTCCACATCCGGGTGTTCATCCGCCCATTGCTCAACATAATCGATAACAGACGAAACCCAGGTATCATTCAAATCGTTTACTGTGTAGCCGATAACGATTTTATCTTCTGCTGCCTCGTCCTGCGGCAAATCAGTGGAAGCATCGTTTCCGGATGCTCCATCTGACGAACATCCAGCAAACAGGCTCATCAGCATTGCAAATACCACAAACAAAGCGATTCTTTTTTTCATGATTTTCCTCCTCTTCTCGTCCCTACATTCATGGTAGAACTGCTTTTGTTATTGATCCCCTGCTTTCCGGATCAGGGGATCTCATCAAGTTTGACAGCGCGGTTTTCTCTCCAGGAAAGTGTCGCCGCTTTTGCTATCCGCACTGCTTGCAGCCCGTCATAGGCCGTAACCGGCGGTTCCGCACCATTATTCACCACATCAAAAAATGTCGCTTGCGCATGCACGAAAGCATCTGCATAGCGCTCCAGAAAGAAATATACCGGCTTATCTTCATGAACGCCGTCTTCATTATGTATGCTTACTGTTGTCTCCGGCACATTCCCTACCTGTGCAAAACCTTTTGAGCCATGGACCTCGGTACGTTGGTCATATCCGCAATTCGACTGACGGCTCAGATCAATCAGTCCAACCGCTCCACTATCGAATTTCAAAACAGCCAGAGCCGTATCGATATCACCATACTCTGTCAATACAGGATCAATCAATGCGTTACCGCAGGCATATACCTCAGAGACTTCAGAACCTGAAAAAAATCTGGCAAGATCAAAGTCGTGAATCATGGAATCAAAATAAATTCCTCCACTCGAGGCAATATATTCATAAGGAGGCAGCGCGGGATCTCTTGAACAGAGTTTAATGATTTGAGGAACCCCAATTTTTCCACTGGACACTGTATTTTTCAGTTTTTGTTGGTTTACATCGAAACGGCGCATAAAGCCCATCAGAAATTTTATGCCGGATTTTTGTATTGCTCCAATGGCCTGGTAAATTTTTTCGATGTCAGAATCCAGCGGTTTTTCACAATATATATTTTTACCGGTTTCGCAAGCCCTCATGATATAGGTGCAGTGCGTTGGTGTCGGTGAGCAAATAAATACAGCATCTATTTCCGCGTCCTCGAAAACACAGTTTGCGTCCACACCCGTATTTTCTATGCCAATTCGACCAGCCCACTGTCGAGCTTCTTCGGTCAGGTATGGATCAATAATGTATTTAATTCGGACATCCCGTTGAAACCGAACCAATGCTTCAGCGTGAACTCTCGCGATACGGCCAGCGCCCAGGATTGCAACAACATTTTTCATAAAATACCCCTCAGTATTCCTCCGGATACATTACTACTTTCAAAGCCTTACCTGCCCGCAGCAGCTCAAGCCCTTTTTCATACTCGCTGAGCGGGAAGGTATGTGTTACAATCTCCTCCAACGGCAGTATTCCACTTTCTATAATACGAGCTGTTTTTTCAAAATAATATTTTCCAAGGAACCCACCAAAAATCGCTGCCTCTTTGCGAACAATCTCTGCCAGCCGTACCGGCGGCATAGCCGTTTCGTCATGTCCGAACATCACGATTTTTCCTCCAGGGCGAATCATGTCAATCGCTGTGGGCAACAGTTGCCCTACCGCTTCAATACAATGGTCCACCCCCAGTCCATCCGTTTCCTCTAAGCAGACTGCCTTCAAATCTTCCTTAGCAGGATCAACCACACGGGTGGCACCGCACTTTAACGCTTTTTCTCTGCGGTATTCATACGGCTCCGACACGATAACCTTTGTCGCACCATTTGCTTTTGCCATTGCCGCAAAAAGGAGTCCCATAGGGCCTGCCCCCAGAACACAAGCCGTATCCCCTGCTTGAATATCCAGTTTTTCAATAGCATAACCAACACAAGAAAGCGGTTCAGCCAAGGCGGCAAGCTGCCAAGGGGTATCTTTGCTGATCTTGTAAACGGAATGTGCTGGAACACAGGTATAGCTTGTCAATGCACCGTCCGCAAAAAGCCCCCTCGTAACTCCATGCTCCGGCCACGGCGTATCCTGCTGGCTGTATAGCGTAGTACACTGGCCCGGACGGTCGCTCCGGCAATTTTTACAGCATCCGCATGGCGGGTGCGGATCAACAATAACTCTGTCCCCGGGCTTCAACCAATCCACTGCCTCCCCTACCGCGGCAACCTCACCACAGTATTCATGGCCAAAAATAATACCAGGCTTTGCCGGATGCATTGGCGGATCCATCAAAACATGCAGATCCGTACCGCAAATACCTACGCCCAGCACTTTAATCTGAACGTCATCCGGCTTTTCCACCTGTGGTACTGGACGATCCTCATAAGCATATTCCCCCGGTTTTTTGAAGATAATTGCTTTCATGGTGTTCCACGCCTCCAGTTGAGTAAAATTCAATACGGTTATACTTAAGTAAAAAGATCATTACATGCTTTACCATAAATGCAGGCTGTTTTGATAAAAACGTTTTTATTTGTTGTCGCCATTATACCCCCCCCCCCCCCCCAGAAATGCAATATTAATTTTGTTAAATCCATCATTTTTGTTAAATATATGATATATCCTCTTCTTGTTATTGTGATTTATAACCAATTGACACCCTTTTTCTCTTCATGATATATTTTCATTAAGAATAAAAACGTTTTTTGTTTGTGGGCCAAACCAATGAAAGGAGCAATATTTCATGCAAGAGAAGTACTTAACGACAGCGTATCCGAACATATTTTTTGAGGATAACAAGGTAGGACGGCTGAAGAAACGGCTGTGGGACGCCTCGGAGGAGGAGATCCAGGCCATTCTGGA